>NZ_JBEOWS010000335.1:0-10518 GCF_040296125.1 Streptomyces sp. NPDC002265
CCCGCTTCCTGCGCCGCGCCGAGAAGAAGCTCAAGCGGTTGCAGAAGGACTTGAGCCGCAAGGCGAAGGGGTCGAAGAACCGGGCCAGGGCCCGCGTCAAGGTTGCGCGTCAGCACGCCCGTGTGGCGGACCGGCGCCGGGACTGGCACCACAGAACATCCACGAAGATCATCCGCGAGACCCAAGCGGTGTACGTGGAAGACCTTGCGGTGTCCAATCTCGCGCGCACCCGGCTCGCCAAGTCCGTGCACGACGCCGGATGGTCCGCGTTCGTGAACATGCTGGAGTACAAGGCCGCCAGGCACGGCCGGCACTTCGCCAGGATCGGACGCTTCGAGCCCACCTCTCAGGTGTGCTCGGCCTGCGGGATCAAGGACGGCCCCAAGCCCCTGCACGTGCGCGAGTGGACCTGTCAGGAGTGCGGGACCGTCCACGACCGCGACGTCAACGCCGCACGCAACATCCTGGCCGCCGGACGGGCGGACAGGCTAAACGCCTGTGGAGCGCCGGTAAGACGGGCACACGTGCCCGCACAGCGCGGTGAAGCAGGAAGCCACCACAAGGGCCAGACGGCCCAGGCTGGAATCCCCGTCCTTTAGGGCGGGGAGCACGTCAATCGAACCACTCCAACCTCACTGCAAATAGTGCGATCACGCACGGATAGAGGTGCTTTGCGACTGGCAAGTCCCTGCCATGGCGAGGACTTGTCGTCGTCTCGGCTTCACGGCGTCGGCAAGTGGCCGATAGACCCGGGACATGTTTCCTCCCTCCCAGTCTTCCGCCTTCCGGCGCAGACGCTGGCAGTTGGTCTCGGCTGCCACCGTGGTGCCGCTGCTGGTGTCGGGGCTCGCGGTACTCCAAGAGCCCGCGCAAGCCGCTCCGAGCAAGCCCACCCGTCCCGCCGCACCCGCGGTGACCCACAAGGTCACCCTGGTCACCGGCGACGTCGTCACGGTCACCACGATGGCCGACGGCAAGCAGACCGCTGACGTCGACCGACCGGACAGCGCCGTCGGCGGCGTGAAAATGCAGACGGCCAACGGTCACCTGTTCGTCATCCCGGACGAGACGGTGCCCCTGCTGGGAACGGGCAAGCTGGACCGGCGTCTGTTCGACGTCACCGCCCTGATCGAGATGGGTTACGACGACGCGAAGACGTCCACGGTGCCCCTCATCGCGACCTACGGCACGTCCACGTCCCGGACCGCCGCCGAGCCGACCGCTCCACCCGGAAGCAAGGTGACCCGCGAGCTCAAGAGCATTCGCGGCGCCGTGCTCAGCGCCCGGAAGCGGCAGGCCCGCACCTTCTGGAACACCATCGCCCCGCACAACAGCAAGGTGATGGGTGCGGGTGTGGCGAAGCTGTGGCTCGACGGCCGCGTCAAGGTCAACCTGAAGGAGAGCGTGCCGCTGATCGGCGCGCCCGAGGCATGGGCCGCCGGCTACACCGGCAAGGGTGTCAAGGTCGCGGTCCTCGACACCGGCATCGACGTCAACCACCCCGACTTCGCCGGACTGATCGACGGCACGGCCAGCTTCGTACCCGGCGAAGCCATCACCGACCTCAACGGTCACGGCACTCATGTGGCCGGCACCATCGTCGGTTCCGGCGCCGCCTCCGGCGGCGACTACAAGGGCGTCGCCCCGGGAGCGGACCTGTACGTCGGCAAGGTGCTCGGCGGCGCGGAGGGCTACGGCCAGGACTCCTGGGTCATGGCCGGCATGCAGTGGGCCGCCGAGTCCGGCGCGGATGTCGTCAACATGAGCCTCGGCGACTCCTACCCCAGCGACGGCAGCGATCCGATGTCGCAGGCGGTCGACGCGCTGTCGGCGAAGTACGGCACGCTGTTCGTCATCGCCGCCGGCAACGCGGGCCCGGAGAGCATCTCCGCCCCGGGCGCGGCCGCATCGGCGCTGACCGTGGCCGCGACGGACAAGCAGGACCAGCTCGCGTCGTTCTCCAGCACCGGTCCGCTGGTCTCCTCCGGTGCGATGAAGCCGGACATCGCCGCGCCCGGCGTGGACATCACCGCGGCTCGCTCGCAGGAGATGACGGACGGAGGCGAGGGCCTGTACCGCACGCTCAGCGGTACCTCCATGGCCACCCCGCACGTGGTCGGCGCGGCGGCGATCCTGGCTCAGCAGCACCCGGACTGGACGGGCGCGCAGCTCAAGGAACACCTCATGAGCACGGCGAAGGGCCTGGACGAGGGGTATTCACCGTACGAAGTCGGCACCGGCCGCGTAGACGTGGCCGCCGCGGTACGGACCACGGTCCGCGGTACCGGGTCGCTGTTCTTCGGGAACTACACCTGGCCGTACGAGTCGGGCGACACGGCCGTCACGAAGGACCTGACCTTCACCAACACCGGATCCTCCGACGTCACGCTGAACCTGGAACTGACCGGCGCGGACGGCCCGTTCACCCTGGGCGCGACCACGGTGAGCGTTCCGGCGGGCGGTACCGCCGCCGTCCCGGTGACCGGTGACCCGCAGTCCGCCTCGGCGGGCCGGCACGTCGGCTACGTCGTAGCGACCGACGCGGCCAGCGGTAAGCCGGTGACCCGCACGTCCGTGGCGCTGCTGAAGGAGGAGGAGCGCTACGACCTGAACATCGAGCTGGTCGGCCGGGACGGCAAGCCCGCCTCCGGCTGGGTCGGCATCAACCTGGCGGGCGACGTCTTCCCGTGGTCGGTCTACGTCGACGGCAGGACGACCATGCGCATGGCACCAGGTCTGTACACCGTCGCGGGATACCTCGACGTGGCCGGTGAGAAGGCGGACCGCTCGGGTCTGGCCGTGCTGGTGGACCCGGAGACGGTGCTCGAGGACGGTCCCGCGGATGTGGTGCTGGACGCGAGCAAGGCCCGTCTGCTGGACACCCGGGCGCCGCAGCGTACCGAGGACCGCCAGCGCAAGGTCGACTTCAACGTCCACTACCAGGGCCAGGACCCGTATACGGACTACCGCAGCGCGTACGTGCTGCCGATGACGTACGACGACGTCTACGTCGCGCCGACGGAGCCGATGAAGCACGGCGAGTTCGTGCTGACCACCCGCTGGCGCAAGGGCGAGCCACCACTGGCGCTGAGCGCGTTGGGCGGTCGCCTCGACTTCGACGCGCTGGTGCAGGCCGGCAGTACGGTGGGTACCACCACCGACGGCCGGGACCTGGTCTACGCGGGCAACGGCGCGCAGGCCGCGTACGAGAAGGTCAAGGCCAAGGGCAAGGTCGTCGTCGTCGAGCGCAGCGACGAGGTCTCGCCGCAGGAGCGTGCCGAGGCCGCGGTGGCTGCCGGGGCGAAGGCGCTGATCGTGGTCAACGACGATGCCGGCGCCCTCATGGAGTATGTGGGCGAGTCGGCCATCCCCGTCGCCTCCGTGCACCGCGACGCCGGCAAGACCCTCATTGCGATGGCCAAGTCCGGCAGATCGAGACTGACGGTGAAGCAGACCCGGTACACGCCGTTCGTCTACGACCTGACCCGCGACTACCCTGGTCGGGTACCGGACCGGGCCCTGGTCTACAGGCCGGCCAAGGGCGATCTGGCCCGGATCGAGGCCCGCTACTACTCGGCCACGGGCGGTACGGCGGCGGAGGGCTACCGCTCCGACTTCACCCTGAGTCCGTCGTTCAACCTTCCCGAGAGCGAGTGGCATCCGGGCACCCGCACCGAGTGGGTGACTCCGGGGCAGGTCTGGCGAGAGTTCCATACACAGGGCGTCGACGGGTCCCTGCCCTGGTCGATGGTGTCGGGCGACAACAGGTACACCAAGGGCAGCACCACGCGTCTGGACTGGTTCGCTCCGCTGACCCGGCCCGGTCAGAGCGAAGCCTTCGGTGTGTACAACTCCCGTTGGCAGAACTACATGACGTGGAACGTCCAGCCATGGGCCTCCGCCAGCGACACCATGCGGCTGGGCGGCTATCTGCCGTGGGGAGAGACGCCGACCCGCCTCCAGGTCTTCCAGGGCGCCACACGGATCTACGACAACCCCAACAGCGGAGACATGCAGTGGAAGGAGGTACCGGCGGGCAACCTGCCCTACCGCGCCGTCCTCGACGCGGAGCGGCCCGGCGACGTCTTCCGGCTGTCGACCCGCACCCACACGGAGTGGACGTTCAGGTCCGACACCGTCGACTCGGACTCCTTCGAACCGTTCTCGGTGCTGAACCTGGACTTCAGGCTGGAGACGGACCTGCACGGTGACATCAGAGCCGGCTCGGCTCAGGAGCTGGCTCTCAAGCCGGTGTCGCTGGACGGCGGCACCGTGCCCGGCAAGGTCACCACGGTGAAGCTCGATGTCTCGTACGACGACGGTGCCACCTGGCAGAAGGTGACCCTGGTCAAGGGCGCGGGCGGCTACTGGACGGGATCGTTCAGGGCGGCCGGGAAGCGCGGCGGCTTCCTCTCGGTGCGCGCGAGCGCCGGGACGAGCGGCGGTTTCGGTGTCAAGAACGAGATCGTCCGGGCGTACGGCCTGCGATGAACCGCACTGCCTCGCCCCGGGGAGGCGACTCCCCGGGGCTCTACCCGTCACACCGGCTCCCAGCAGGGACTACTCAAGGTGCGCTGCCCTGGCGGATACTTTCCCCGCTGCGACGAGGGGAGGAGAGTCGGTCGCCGATGCTGGAAGCTCTGGGTCTCGAACCCGATGACGAGCGCGTCTACCGGGCACTCCTCGGACGGCCGGACTCCACCGCGACGCTGCTGTCGGACCTCCTGGCCCTGGAACAGGCCGACGCCGAAAGGTTTTTGGCCCGTCTGGTCGCATGGGGACTGGTGATCAGATCGTCGAGCGATCGGTTCACCGCCGCGCCGCCCGCCATGGCGCTCGGCGCCCTCATCAGCCAGCGTCGGGACGGGCTGCGCGCGGCCGAATACGCCCTGGTGGCCTTGGCGGAGGAGCACCGGGCGGCCACGACCGCCGGCAGCATCGTCGATCTGATCGAGGTCGTCACAGGAGTTGATGCCATCCGCCATCGCTACCTCCAGGTGCAGCATGCGGCCCGCACGCAGATCCGCGCCTTCATCACCGCGCCCTTCGTCGCGCTGCCGCCCGAGGAGAACACGGCCGAGCCCATGGCCCTCGGTCGCGGCGTTCACTTCCGGGCAGTGCTGGACCGAGCCGTGCTGGCGGAACCCGGCATGATCCACGAAGCTATCGATTCCCTGCGCAACGGGGTGCAGTTGCGTGTCGCCGACCAACTGCCCATGAAACTCGTGCTGGCCGACGCCGAACTCTGCCTCGTTCCGCTTGCGGCCACGCCGACCGGAGAACCCGGGGCAGTGCTGCTGCACCGCAGCGGCCTGCTGGATGCGATGGACACACTGTTCGAGACCGTGTGGCGCACCTCTCACCCGCTGGCGCTGTCCGCCGGCGAGGAATCCGAACCCACCGTCGAACTGGAGACGGAAGGACCGACAGCCCTCGACCGGCAGATCCTCGCGCTGTTGCTGGCCGGCGTGACCGACCCGACGGCCGCGACACAGCTGGGCCTGTCACCGCGCACGCTCCACCGGCGCCTGCGCCGTCTCATGGACCTGGCCGGCGTCCGCACCCGGATGCAACTCGGTGGCCACGCCGTCCGGCACGGCTGGGCGGAGCCACCGATGCCGAGACGGACGTGACGGCCTTGTCGCGGCGCCCGGAGCTCCTCCTGCGACCGGACCGGGCATCAGATCGCCAACCATCCGGCCTGCGGCCCAGTGCGAGTCATACCGCTGAGCGCACCACGCGTCCGTCGAGGACGGCCGAGTCCCACGAGATGCAGCAGGGGTCTGCGCCGACACCGGGTCCAGCGGAGCGGCGATGGTGGTGACCGGCGGGTGCGAGACGGCGCCGGAAACCGCGCGGTGACGGGAAGCGGACGAGTGCTAGCCTCGCCCGCATGCCTGAACTGATCGCACCCACCAAGCGGTTGCAATCGTCATGGCTCGCGGCCCGGGACGAGTGGTCTCCAGGCGCCCACCAGGATGGCTCGGGCCTGCGTCTCGCGCCGGACGCCGACCTCGTCGACCCCGAGGTCTTCTCGGAGTGGACCGAACGTCTGCGACGGCAGTCGGACAGGGCGGTCGCCGTGGGAGAGGGGCGCGTCCATGCCACGCATTGGTGGATCGTCGAGGGCGACAGCTATCTGGGAGCGATCGATCTGCGGCACTATCTGAACGCCGTTCTGCTCGACATCGGCGGGCACATCGGCTACAGCGTGCGCCCCTCCTTCCGAAGGCGCGGCCTGGCCACCTGGGCCCTCGGGGCCGTGCTGCCCGAGGCGCGCGCACTCGGCCTGGACCGAGTCCTTGTCACCTGCGACGACGCCAACACCGCGTCCGCACGCAGCATCGAACGCAACGGCGGTGTCCTGGAAGACCTTCGCACCACCGAGGCGGGCGTCAAGCGCCGCTATTGGATCAGCCTGTAGACAGCGGTACGGGCGACATGTCGAACGTGTCGAGCCAGTACGCCCAACGGCGGATTCCCAGGGCGCTGGTGAACCGGTGGTTCAACTGCCGGCGGACCCACTGCCCGGGAAGCAGTCGAACTGCCGGAGGCCTGCGCGGCAGAGACGGCAACCCGAAGAGCGGCTCCACACGAGCGAGCACGCGGAGCCGATCACCTTCGTCCCGCAGGCCGACAGCGATCTCGCGAAGGTCCTTCTGGCTCGAACGCGGCTCGAAGCAATCAGGCTCAGTCATCTGGACGAAGTGGGCAGACCCGGAGGGATCCTGAGGCAGCGAAAACAGGTTCCGACGCGACTGCCGGTTGCCGGATCTCAGCAACACCCCAGAAAGCATGCGCCCGCCGCCTCACGGAGGCGGTGCTCTCTAGGCGCAGTTGCCTGCGCTCGACGCTGGCGTGTGTCAGGGCCGGGCTCTGGGGCGGGCGATGAGCAGCGACACGTCGTCGTGGTCGTCCGGATCGCGCAGTGTTTCCAGGAGCCGGTCGCAGGTCTCTTCCAGAGACGGGTCGTGGCTGTCGAGTACGCGCAGGAGGAGGTCGAGGCGTTCATCGATGGCGTCGCGGCGTGTTTCGACCAAGCCGTCGGTGTAGAGGGCCAGTTGATCGCCGGGACGCAAGGGCACGGTGGTCGTTTCGAAGGGGACGCCACCGACTCCGAGGGGTGCACCGGACGGAAGGTCGAGCAGTTCGGGGGGCCCGCCGGCAGGTGTCAGTGCGGGGGGCAGATGTCCGGCTGCGGCGATTCGGCACCGGTCGCTGTGCGGGTCGTATTCGGCGTAGATGCAGGTGGCGATGTAGGGATCCAGGCCGGCGGTGATCTTGTCAAGGCGTTGCAGTACTTGGGCGGGTGGGAGGTCGAGGTCGGCCAGGGTTGCGGTGGCGGTGCGCAGGCGGCCCATCGTGGCAGCCGCATCGATGCCGCTGCCCATCACGTCGCCCACCACGAGCGCGGTCTTGTCCTGCGTGAGGGGGATGACGTCGAACCAGTCGCCACCGACCTCGTTGGAGGTTCCGGCGGGTTGGTAGCGGGTGGCGATCTCCAGACTCTCGGGCGGCGTCGGCCGGGGCAGCAAGCTGCGCTGGAGCGTCACCGCAGTGTTGCGGACGCTTTGGTGCAGGCGCGCGTTGTCGAGGGACACCGCAGTTCGGCCGGCGAGCTCGACGGCGAGGGTGACATCGTCCGCATTGAAGGGCAGTTGATTGCGACCGCGCATCAGCCCCAGGACACCGAGTGACCGGCCCTGCGCGGCCAGCGGTATCGCGAGATACGAGTGGATGCCGACACTGGCCAGGACAGCGGCTGCTGCGGCGTCACGAGCGATGCGCGCCAGATCCCAATCGTCCACGCGGGTCACCATGATCGGCTGACCGGTCCGTACGCATCGGGTGGGCAGTCGGTCGGCGTCGTAGCTGACCGGTTGGCCTGCCGTGCCGGCGGCGCCGCTCGCCTCGGCAAGATAGGCGGCCTTCACGGCCAGGGTGCGAAAGAGCGCCGGGCCGCCGTCGGGTGTCGCGGGTCGGCGCTCGTCCAGGGCGGAGTCGAGTACGTCTACGATCGCGACGTCGGCGAGCTCGGGCACTGCGACGTCAGCCAGCTCGCGGGCGGTCTGTCTCATGTCCAGCGTGGTACCGATACGGGCGGAGCCCTCGGCGACCTGGGCCAGGCGATGGCGGGCCTGGGCCGCCGCTGTGATCGCGCCGTGCCGATCGGTGACATCGATCACCGATGTGGCGACACCGAGAACCTGACCGCCCGGATCCTCCAACCGGTAGACGGAGACAGACCAGGCATGATCGTTGTCCGGGTCGGCCGGAGTGCGGCCAATGGTGTACTTGTCCACCAGGGGACGTCCGGTCTCGAGCACTTCTCTGACCGCCGCCTCGGATGCGTCGACACTGTCGGAGGACAGGACCTCGCGGAAGCCCCGGCCGAGGTGCTCCTCGGCAGACAGGCCATGCATCCGTTCCATCGCCGGATTGACAGCCACATAACGCAGCTCGGTGTCCAGAACCTCCAGCGCGATCGGCGACTGGGCGATCAGCTGCGTGGACAACGCCAGGTCCTGCTCCACCTTACGCAGCGTCGACGCATCGGTGGCGATGCCCAGAGCGTAGAAGTCGCCCTGCCGGTCAGGCAGGCGATTGCAGCGGAATTCCACCAGCCGCGTACTGCCGTCCTTGGTCCGGACGGGAAGGAGACCGGCCCAGCTCTGGCCTGTCTCCATCATCTGCGCGCACTTGTCGGCCACCAGGTCCCTGTACGGGTCTTGGAGCAACAGCTGAGCCGCGTGCCGGCCCAGCACTTCCCGCGCGGAGTGGCCGAACAGCTCTTCGGCCTGCTGGTCCCACAACACGATCCGCCCGGCCGCATCCAGCGCCACCACCGCCGCACCGAGCGTATCCAGTACCCCGATCGGCAGCTCCAGCCGGAGGTCGGGCGCGCCGTTGTCGGCACCGAAAGATCCCGTGTCACTCATCGGGTTGCCTCCGTGGAAATCCCGGCCTTCGCGCCGGGGCGGGGGTACCTTCCGCTGGCGCTGGAGAAACGGACTCCTGCGGAGCAGGGCACGAAGAGCCGTATCGCCGTCAGTGCGGTTCGGCGTTCGCCGACGACCGGCCGACACCCTTGGCTCGTACGGACGCCGAGAAACTGTGCGGGAACTGCGGCACGGTCTGCGGGGGACGGCTGCTGGATGTCCGCACTTGGACGTGCGACCCCGGTGGGACGCGCGCTCGCGACGGGAACGCGACGTGCAACATCCTGCCCGCCGGGCCGGCGGCGTCTGCCTGTGGAGACGGTGTGGGACCTCAACGGGAATCCTCCGGACGGGGCAGCCGTCGGTGACGCAGGAACCCCAGCGGGCGACCGCTGGAAACCCCCGCCTCGGCGGGGGAGGAAGTCACCCCAGGTGCTCCTTCCACCTGCCAGGGCGGCGCCCTCCGAGCGCAGGCCCTGGAGCTACAGCGCTGGGATGTCTTTCGTGCCTTTCTGTTGCTTCCATAGTCTCCTGGGACGACCGACGACGCACAGCGCCGGGTGAGGACGTGTGGTCGCCGGGTGTGCGTGGTCGAGGTACGGGCAGTAGCGCCAAGATTGATCACGGCCGGTCACCGCGGCAGCCTCTGCGGGCGGGGAGAAGCAGATCAGCGCCCTTCCTCGCGTGGATCAGGCCCGCAGCCGACGCAGCCGGCGGTCATGTCGTCCTCCTGGGGCGCCCGTCGCGGTTGCCGTCGGCCGGCATCCTGGCCGGGGGCGTGCGGGGTGCCTTCAGATCGTCCGGGCGCGGGAGTCTCGGGGCATCGCAGCCCCGAGCGCCCTCAGTGGGTCATGCCGAGTCCCCATCGGTGGGCAACTGTTGCACCGGACGCCGGTGATGAGGATTCCGTACGCTACCTTGCGGTCGTCCGGAACTCTCGGTCCGATCTGCGTCCGCAGACTCGCCACGGTCGGCCACGCGACAGGAGGACCGCTCCTGACCCGCAGCGGAGCGAGTCGCCCGGGCGCAGCCCAGGACCGCCCCGCGTGCCGGCCGGAGCACGCTCAGCCGCGGTGGGTCTCCAGCAGCCGCAGCCAGACTTCGCCGAGCGTGGGGAAGGCGGGGACGGCGTGCCAGAGCCGGTCCAGGGGCACCTCGCCGGCGACCGCGATGGTGGCCGAGTGCACCAGTTCTCCGACGCCGGGGCCGGCGAAGGTGACGCCCACCACGGTGTTGCGGTCGGTGTCGATGAGCATGCGGGCCCGGCCGCGGTAGTCCTCGCCGTACTGATGGGCGCCGGCGACCTGGGCGAGGTCGTAATCGACGACCTCGATGCGGCGCCCGCTCTGCTGGGCCTCACGGCTGGTCAGGCCGACGGAGGCGACCTCGGGGGTGGTGAAGACGACCTGGGGGACGGCTGCGTGGTCGGCGGTGGCGACATGCGCGCCCCAGGGGGCGTCGTCGATGCGCTCGCTCTTGGCGCGGGCGCCGATGACGGCGCCGGCGATCCGGGCCTGGTACTTGCCCTGATGCGTCATCAGGGCGCGGCGGTTGACGTCGCCGACGGCGTAGAGCCAGC
>NZ_JBEOWS010000336.1:0-10483 GCF_040296125.1 Streptomyces sp. NPDC002265
GTCAGGACCCGCGGGTCGTCAGGACCCGCGGGTCGTCAGGACCCGCGGGTCGTCAGATCCGCCGGCGCGCCTTCCGGGCCCGCCGCACGACGGCCGCCGCGCCGAGCAGCGCGACCGTCGCGCCCGCCGCGCCCGCGGCCGTGGCGTCCTTGCGGCCCAGCCGCCGCCCGGCCACCGTGTGCCTCCCGGAGACCTCCTCCAGCAGCTCCGCGAGCACCTCCTCGTTGGTCCACCGCGGCCGCCAGCCCGCGTCGTGCAGACGGCTCCCGCTGACCACCCAGGGGTACATCGTGTAGGCGAGGTCCCCCGCCGGGGACGGGGTGAGCCCGATCCGGTGCAGCCGGGCCGCCGCGCCGAGCGCGACCGCCGACGGCAGCTCCATCCGCCGGATCCCGCTCAGCTCCTCGACCTCCTCCTGTTCCAGCCATCCGTCGCAGCCCACGGCGAGCTCCCCGTCGACCTTCTCCAGGACGGCGTACTCCAGCGCGCTGCACAGGTCCTCGACGTGGCAGAACTGCCACGCGGGCCGTGAACCGGCGACGACGAGCAGCCGAGGCGACTCGAAGTACCTGGTCAGCGCGGTGTCCGTCTCGCCGACGAGCACCGCGGGCCGCACCACCGTGACGTTGAGCCCCGGATGCGCGCGCGGTGCGCGCCGGGCGAGCCGCTCGATCTCCAGCAGGTCGCCGACCCCCGTGGCCTCGGCGGTCGCGCGCAGCTCGGCGTCCTCCGACAGCGGCAGCTCGTTGTCCGGCAGCGCCCCGTAGACCATCGCGGACGTGCACAGCACCACGCGGTGCACGCCGGCCGCCGCGGCCGCGGTCAGCACGGTCTGCGTCCCCCGGACGTTGTAGGCGGTGCGCGCGGCCGCGTCGCTGCCCAGATCCAGGTCGAGGGCCAGGTGCACCACGGCGTCGGCGCCGCGCAGCTTGTCCGCGATCGCCGGGTCCCGCACGTCGAGGATCTGCCACTGCGCCTGGGCACACTCCCCCCGGCGCTCGTCGATCGCGATGACCTGCTTGATCTCCTCCGACGCGGCGAGCCGCGCGGTCAGCAGCGCGCCCACACCGGACGCGGCGCCGGTGACGGCGACGACGGGCCCGCGGGCGGTGGGCGGGCCCGAGTGGTTTCGCGCTGCGCGAACCTGCGGATCTGGGGAACTCACCAGGTGTCTCCAGCGGTTGTCTTCTGTACGGGCGCGAGCGACGCGTACGTACCAGGTGGCATCCATCCTGCCGCAGGCCCTCCGTCGGCGAAGCACCGAGGCCCGATCCGTCCGCGGTGTCTAGGCTGGGTGGTGTTGTCGGGCAGTCGTGCCGCCGGAAAGAACCGGTGGCCTTACCAGCCGAGGAATCCCGTGAGTGACACCCCATTCGGATTCGGCCTTCCGCCGGAGGAGCCGGAGAACGGCGACGAGGGCAAGAAGAAGGACCAGCAGAGCGGTGGTGGTCAGGGACCGGCCAACCCGTTCGGCTTCGGGCCCGGTGGCCCTGGCGGCCCCGGTGCGGACAATCCGCTCGCTGCCATGTTCGGTTCGCTGAGTCCCAACGACCTGGGCGCCGCGTTCCAGCAGCTGGGCCAGATGCTCTCGTACGAGGGCGGCCCGGTGAACTGGGACATGGCCAAGCAGATCGCCCGGCAGACGGTCGCCCAGGGCACCGCCGACGGCGTCAAGGACGCGAGCGTCGGTCCCTCGGAGCGGACCGCGGTCGAGGAGGCCGTGCGCCTGGCCGACCTGTGGCTGGACGACGCGACGTCCCTGCCCTCCGGTGCCGCCTCCGCCGTGGCGTGGTCGCGCGCGGAGTGGGTCGAGGCGACCCTGCCCGCGTGGCAGGAGCTCGTCGACCCGGTGGCCGAGCGCGTCGGCGCGGCCATGGGCGATGTCCTGCCGGAGGAGATGCAGGCCATGGCCGGCCCGCTGATCGGCATGATGCGCTCGATGGGCGGTGCCATGTTCGGCACCCAGATCGGGCAGGCCGTCGGTGTGCTCGCGGGCGAGGTCGTCGGCTCGTCCGACATCGGTCTGCCGCTCAGCCCGGCCGGCAAGGCCGCGCTGCTGCCGGTGAACATCGAGTCGTTCGGCAAGGACCTGGGCGTGCCGAAGGAGGAGGTGCGGCTTTACCTCGCCCTGCGCGAGGCCGCCCACCAGCGTCTGTTCGCCCACGTGCCGTGGCTGCGCTCGCACCTGTTCGGCGCGGTCGACGGGTACGCGCGCGGGATCAAGGTCGACACGGCCAAGCTGGAGGACGTGGTCGGCCAGTTCGACCCGCAGAACCCGGAGCAGCTTCAGGACGCCCTTCAGCAGGGCATGTTCCAGCCCGAGGACACGCCCCAGCAGAAGGCCGCCCTGGCCCGTCTGGAGACGGCTCTGGCGCTCGTGGAGGGCTGGGTGGACGCGGTGGTCCACGCGGCCGCGAAGCCGCGTCTGACGTCCGCCGACGCGCTGCGGGAGACCCTGCGCCGCCGTCGTGCCACCGGCGGTCCGGCCGAGCAGACGTTCGCCACCCTGATCGGCCTCGAACTGCGTCCGCGGCGGCTGCGCGACGCCTCCCGGCTGTGGGCGTCCCTGACGGACGCGAGGGGCGTCGACGGCCGTGACGCCCTGTGGGCGCACCCGGACATGCTGCCGACGGCCACCGACCTGGACGACCCGGACGGCTTCGTGCACCGCGAGCACCTGGACTTCTCCGAGCTGGACAAGATGCTGGGCGAGGCGGCGAGCGGCCGCTCGGGTGACAAGCCCGACCTGAGGAAGGACCGCGCGGCCGAGGACGGCGACACCAAGGACGGCGGGTCCGGGAGCGGCGGCACCGAGGGCGACGGCACCGAGTGAGCCTGTACGAGAACGCGGTCCTGGTCCTGAAGGATCACACGGGCCGGGACGCGGACCAGGAAGCGCTGCGCGCGGTCTACCTGGACCATCTGGCGGCGCACCCGGACGGCGTGTGGAAGGCCTGTCACGCGGGCCATGTCACCGCGAGCGCCCTGGTGATCGACCCCGAGCACGGCCGGGTCCTGCTGACCCTGCACAGGAAACTGCGCATGTGGCTCCAGACGGGCGGTCACTGCGAGCCGGGTGATGCCACCCTGGCGGACGCGGCACTGCGTGAGGCGGCCGAGGAGTCGGGCATCGACGGGCTGACGCTGCTCGCGGGCGGGCCCGTGCGGCTGGACAAGCACCCGATCCCGGCGCCGTGCCACTGGCACTTCGACGTCCAGTACGCGGTCGTGGCGCCCCCGGGCGCGCAGGCCGCGATCAGCGACGAGTCGCTCGACGTGCGCTGGTTCGCCTACGACGAGGTGGCGGACGTGGCGGACGAC
The DNA here is from genome assembly GCF_040296125.1 of Streptomyces sp. NPDC002265. NCBI lineage: Bacteria > Bacillati > Actinomycetota > Actinomycetes > Kitasatosporales > Streptomycetaceae > Streptomyces > Streptomyces sp. NPDC002265. The sequence goes on from NZ_JBEOWS010000336.1 coordinate 3,322, forward strand.
TCCGTCGTACGGCTGCTGGAGGCGACCCGCGCCCGGCTGTGAACGGCCGAGGGGTGACCGGCGTCACGGTCACCCCTCGTTCACACGTGCGGTCAGCTCCAGACGTTGCCCTGGTTCTGGGCCCGCGCGCCGTGCTGTCCCATGCCGAACTGGGCGGCCAGGCCCTGCCCGATCTGGGCGTTCTGCGGCGGCAGCAGCTCGCTCGGCTGGACCAGCGCGAAGCCGGTGCCCATGAAGCTGAGCTCCCAGCCCTCGCCGGTGCTGCCCCGGCGCCGCCACACCCCGGACGAATGCGTCTGGGCCTGCATCTGCACCCGCAGACCGGTCGACCAGGCGACGATCGCGTCGGCGTCACAGTTGACGTACTTGTCGGGGGTGACCTGCATCATCAGCGGCGCGCCCGAGGTCATCAGGGCGACCTTGCCGCGGCCGGTGATGTTGAGCTGGTACTTCCCCGAGCCGGAGATGCCGTACAGGCTGTCCACGGCGATGACCTCGTGGTGCAGCGACGAGTCCATCGCGAGCACATAGCTGCTGTCGACGGTCAGCCCGTCCTGCTCCACGTCCACCAGGTGGACGTGCTGGGCGAGGTTGGCGAAGAACACCGTGCCCTGCCCGTGGCAGCGCATCAGGTCCAGGCCCTCACCGGTGTAGGCGCGCGAGCGCGCCTGGTGGTTGCTCCGGTACTCGGCGTCGAACTCGACGAGTCCCTGGTAGGCGACCATCGTGCCCTTGCGGGCCAGGATGTCGTCGTGACCCTCCAGGACGACACGCAGCATCTGCTTGCTCTGCAGGCTCCAGCGTTCCTGGGTCTGCTGGTCGTTGAAGGCGAAAAGCGGGCTCTGCATGGTGACTCTGGCTCCCCCTCAGCCCCGGAACCGCAGGCGGTCGGTGCTGTCCTCGCTGGGCTGGACGACGACGATGCCCTGGCCGGAGAAGGCCATCTGGTACGCCTCGCCGCTGCCGCGGCCGATCAGTGACTGCGCCTTGAAGCTGCGCTTGCCCTTCACCTTGAGGTTCGGGGACCAGGCGACGAGCGCGTCGGGGTCGACGTACGTCTCGTCCTCGCCGCCGCCGCAGTCCACGACGATCGGCTTGCCCCGGGAGGTCAGCGCGACCCAGCCCTGCCCGGAGATCTTGGTGTTCCACAGGCCCTGCCCGGCGAACTTCGCCAGTCCCTTCACCCGTTCGACGCCCCACGTCAGATGGGCGTCGAAGGCGAGCAGGTTGGTGGCGTTGACGGAGATGCCGTCGCCGTTGAGGTTGATCACGACGACGTCCGCGCCGTAGTCGGCGAGGTAGAGCAGTCCGTCGCCGGAGGCCTTCATCAGGGGCGCGCCCTCGCCGGTCATCCAGTCGCGGGCGATCTGGCGCACGGCCGGCGGGTTGGGCTCGTACTGGACGAAGCCTTCGTAGGCGACCATCGACCCCACGCGCGCGAGGAGGTCGTTCCCGGTCTGCATGGCGACCTTCAGCATGTGGTTGCCGTGGTTCTCCATGCGGGCCGTGACGGGTGCGGGGGCATAGCCCGCGAGCGGCTGGTTCATGACGGGCTCCCTCAGACCTCGTACGGCTGGACGACGATGAAGTTGCCGGGAGCACCCCGGAACTGGAGGTTGACGCTCTCGCCGGTGTCGCCCGGGTAGGCGTTGCGTCGCATCCGGACCTGGCTGGAGACGATCACCTGGGAGGCCGCCGACCAGGCGACCACCGCGTTGCAGTCGGCGAACGTGGTGGGGGTGACGGGCAGCACCACGGGCGTGCCGTGCGTCTTGACGACGATCGTGCCGGTGCCCTGGAACTGCATCGTGAACAGGGCGCCGCCGGGGATGCCGTGTCCCTCGATGCGGCGGACCTCGTACTGGAGGCTCTCGTCGAAGGCGAGGACGTTCTCGGCGGAGACGCAGATCGCGTCGCCCTGGAGCTCGACCGGGTGCAGATGGGTGGCGTTCTCGGCGAGGAACACCTGTCCCTGGCCGGTGCAGCGCATCAGCTGCATCTCCTGGCCGGTCGCGTTGCCCACGATCCGGCCGGCGAACCCGGCGCCCTTGTAGCTGAAGTCGACCTTGCCCTGGTAGAGCACCATGCTGCCCTGGCGCGCCAGCACGGGCTGGCCGCCGACACCGAGGTCGACGCGGATGAGCTTCTTGTTCTGCTGGGTCCAGCGCTGCCCGGTGGGCGTCTCCTTGAACTGCTGGAGCGCGGACGTCACACCGGCGCCGCCCTGGGGCGCACCCTGTGGCATCCCGTAGGGGGCTGCCTGCTGGCCCGGGACCTGTCCGAACGGCGGCTGCTGGCCGTACCCGGGGGGCGCGGGCGGCTGCCCGTAGCCGGGCGGCGGACCCTGCGGGGCGTGGGGCTGCGCGTAGCCGGGGGGCATGGGCGCGCTCGGGGCCTGCTGCCCGTACGACGGCTGCGGCGGCTGGCCGTAGGGGGCCGGCGCGGGCGACGGGGGCGGTACGGTGCCGCCGCCGGGCGGGGCCAGGGGCGCGATGAGGGTCGGCGCGCCGTGCACCGAGGGTGCGGGGGCCGGATGCGGCGGGGTGGCGCCGGGCGGCGGCGGGAAGCCCTGCGCGACGGTCGGAGAGGGCTGCGGGGCCGGCGCGGGGGCCGCGGGCGCACCGAACGCGGGCGGGGCGAAGCCCGGAGCGGCACCGGTCTGCGGCTGCTGGGCCTGCTGCGGCGCCGCGGGCGCCTCCTCCTCCATGACCTCACCGCCGAAGTTCTTCAGCAGCGCCTCCAGGCCGCCGTCGAAGCCCTGCCCCACGGCCGCGAACCGCCAGACGTCCTTCAGGTAGAAGTCGCCCAGCATCACGGCGCGCTCGGTGGAGAACTCGGAGCCGGTGAAGGAGTACCGGGCCACCTCCTCGCCGCCGGCCACGATCCGGATGTAGCCGGGGCCGACCTGCGACATCTGCCCGGCGCCGTCGATGGTGGCCGTGAAGGACAGCTTCTGGATCTGCGCCGGGATCCGGTCGAGCGTGACCCGGAAGGACTCCGTATCGCCCGCCTGCCCGCCCAGGAGCTGAATGGCCTCCTCGGGGGACTTCGGCTGGTTGAAGAAGATGAAGTACCGGTCGTCCGAGAGCCGTTCGTCCGCGTCGAGGCCGAAGCAGCTGATGTCGAAGCCCAGTCCCGGGCCGGTGATCTGCACGCCTACGTACAGATCCGTGCCTGCCGTGAGGTCACTGATCTTGGCCTTGTGGCCGCGTTGGAATTCCCTGGCCATGCGTAACGACCGTCCCCCATCCCGAATGCGAGTGCGTCGCGCCAGGCTAACCGCAAACTCCGACAACGCGGGCGGTCGGTACCGTCCCGGTACACAACCAGTGCTCAGCCCCGACGGACGCGCCGCCGCGGCGCGGCGTCACTCACTGCGCGCACCGGGCAAATGGGGCAGCCGGTCGGCGGCGACCACTCCTTCCAGATAGCCCCGCGCCCGCTCGGTGCGCGGGTACGCCTCCAGCAGCCGCCAGAAGCGCGGCCCGTGACCGGGCACGAGCAGATGCGCCAGCTCGTGCAGGAGCACGTAGTCGAGGACGTAGTCGGGCATGCCCTGGAGCCGGTGCGACAGCCGGATGCTGCCCTCGGCCGGGGTGCACGAGCCCCAGCGCGTGTTCTGGTTGGTGACCCAGCGCACCGAGGCGGGCCGGGCCCGTCCGCCGAAGTACTGGTCCGACAGCCGTTCGGCGCGCTCGGCCAGTTCGGCGTCACCGAGCACCCGCTTGCTCTCCTGGGCCGCGAGCTTGTCGAGCATGACGGTCACCCAGCGCTGCTCCTCCGCCTCGGACATCCGGGCGGGGATGAGTACGACGGTGCGATCGCCCTCGCGGTAGGCGGAGACCGTCCTGCGGCGACGGGAACTCCTGCGCACCTCGATCGCGCTCGCCACCGAGCCGCTCGGCGGCTGGTTCGTCGTGCTGCGCTGTGGAGTTCCGGCACTGTGCAGTGGGTCGGCGGGCACGCCCCGACGTTACCCGCTGCACATGGGGGAAGTCCCGACTCCGGGACGGTCGGGTTTCCGATCTCCCGCCAGGCGTCCGATTCATACGACGAACATCCCCTGCCTGTGGACAACTTTCGGCACCGTCCGGCCGGGCCGGGCATCCTGGCATTCGCCGGCGGAGCATGGACCGGACTCCACCGGCCAAGAGGGACGATCCATAACGTTCCGTGACTTCCTCTCGCTCCTTCCTGCGACTTCATCTCGGCTACGGGGGCCTGTCATGCATCCGATGGTGAAACCCGCGCTGCGGCGCGGCTGGCGCGACCTCAACACCGTGCAGTTCGGGATGACTCCCGCGCACGCGATGACACTCGGCCCCGTGGACACGGCGACCGGCAGCTTCCTCGATCTGCTCAACGGCACCCGCGGCCTCGCGCTGCTGCGCGAGGAGGGCCGCCGTATGGACCTGCCCGACGGGCATGTCGACACGCTGGTCACCCGGCTGGCACGGGCCGGACTCCTCGACGACGCCAGAGGCGGCGGGCCGCCCGCCGAGGCGTTGCGGGGCAGAAAGGAGGCCCTGGCCCGGCTGGGCCCCGACCTGGCCTCGCTGTCCCTGACGACCTCCGGGCCGGGCGACGCGATGGACCGGCTGGCCGCCCGCCGTTGTCTGCGGGTCCAGGTCAGGGGCGCCGGGCGGGTCGGCGCCCTGCTGGCGGCGCTGCTCTCGGGCGCGGGCGTCGGCGAGGTCGACGTACGCGACGACGGCCGCGTCGAGCCGGGTGACGTGTCACCGGGCGGGCTGCCCGCCGAGGCCGTCGGGGAGCGCCGGGACACGGCGGCCCGTCGCGCCGCCCGCCGGGCCGCCCCGGACCGCCCGCCCCGGCGTGCCGTCGGCGCACCCGGGGGCGCGCAGCCGCCCGGGGCCGCGGTCGCTCCCGGGGGCGCGGGCGAGCCGGGGTTCTCCCTGGTGGTCCTCGCGCCGCGGGACGACGTGGCCGTCCACGCCCCCGCCCCGTCCGTCGCCGAACCCCTCATCGCCTCCGGCACACCCCATCTGTACGCCGGAGTCGTGGAGGCGACCGGAGTCGTGGGCCCCTTGGTCCTGCCCGGTGAGACGGGCTGCGCCGGCTGTCTGCACGAGGGGCGCCGGGAACGGGATCCGGTCTGGCCCCGCCTGGTGGCCCAGTGGCAGTCCGGAAGGCCGCGCCCTGTACGCGCGTGCGACCTGACGCTGGCCACGACCGTCGCCGGACTGGCGGCCGCGCACGCACTGGCGTTCCTGGACGGCGGGCTCCCCTCCACCGCGGGGACCCGCTGGGAGACTTCGCTGCCCACGCTCCAGTGGCACGCACGGCCGGTCCGGGCGCATCCAGCCTGTCCGTGCGGGGCGGCGGAGAAAGGTAAGGGAGAACACACCTCCATGGAAGGGGAGTCGCGCGAGACAATGGCCGGGCAACGGTCGCCGACGAAGCCATGCCCTACCGCAGGCACACCGCGACCGGCTGGGACTTGGAGGGCGCATGTCTGATCTTCCCCGCAAGGCGGTCACCCGGACCGCCAAGCTCGCCGCGCTCCCGCTCGGCTTCGCCGGGAGAGCCACGTGGGGACTCGGGAAAAGGATCGTGGGCGAGTCCGCCGAGCTCGTCGGCCGCGAGCTCCAACAGCGCACGGCGGAGCAGCTGTTCAAGGTCCTCGGCGAGCTGAAAGGCGGGGCGATGAAGTTCGGGCAGGCCCTGTCCGTCTTCGAGTCGGCGCTGCCCGAGGAGGTCGCCGGGCCCTACCGGGCCGCGCTGACCAAGCTTCAGGAGGCGGCGCCGCCGATGCCCACGCGGACCGTGCACACCGTGCTGCGGGAGCGGCTCGGGGAGGACTGGCCCAGTCTGTTCAGGGAGTTCGAGGACAAGCCGTCCGCAGCGGCCTCCATCGGCCAGGTGCACCGGGCGGTGTGGCACGACGGCCGCGAGGTCGCGGTCAAGGTGCAGTACCCCGGAGCGGGCGAGGCCTTGCTCTCCGACCTGAACCAACTCAGCAGGTTCGCCCGCTTGTTGGGACCTCTCATTCCGGGGATGGACATCAAGCCGCTGATCGCCGAGCTCCGGGACCGGGTCTCCGAGGAGCTCGACTACGGACTGGAGGCACAGGCCCAGCGGGCGCACGCGCAGGAGTTCGCGAGCGACCCGGACGTGGTGGTGCCTGCCGTGGTCCACCAGAGCGACCAGGTCCTGGTCTCCGAGTGGATCGACGGTGTCCCGCTGTCCGAGGTGATCGCCGACGGCACCCGGGCCCAGCGGGACCGCGCCGGGCAGCTGCTGGCCCGCTTCCTCTTCTCCGGGCCGGCCCGGACGGGGCTGCTGCACGCCGACCCGCACCCGGGGAACTTCCGTCTGCTGCCCGGCGACTCCGACGACGACTGGCGTCTGGGCGTCCTGGACTTCGGCACGGTCGACCGGCTCCCGGGCGGACTGCCCACACCCATCGGCCACTCGCTGCGGATGACCCTCGAAGGCCGGGCCGACGCCGTGTACGAACTCCTGTGCGCGGAAGGGTTCGTCAAGGACTCCATGGAACTGGACCCCGACGCGGTCCTCGACTATCTCCTGCCCATCATCGAGCCGGCCCGGATCGAGGCGTTCACCTTCACCCGCGGCTGGATGCGCGGCCAGGCGGCCCGCGTCGCCGACCCCCGCTCGCCCGCCTACCAGCTCGGCAAGCGGCTCAACCTTCCCCCGTCCTATCTGCTGATACACCGGGTGACCCTGAGCACCATCGGTGTCCTGTGCCAACTGGGCTCGACCGTGCGTCTGCGCGGGGAACTGGAGGAGTGGCTCCCGGGATTCCTGCCGGACCTGGCGGAGGCCGAGGAGTCGGCCGCGGAGGCCTGAGTCCGGGGGCGACGCACTCCGTCACCACCAGGCGGAGTCCAGCCGCCCCTCGATCGCTCTGAGGTTGTCGCGGGAGCAGGTGTCGCAGAAGTACCGCCGGCGGCCGTTCTCCACGGAGCAGGTCCAGGTGGGCCGCGGGCCCTCGGCCCGTCTGCCGCAGCGGGTGCATTCGAGAGGGCGCGGCTCCTGCTCGGAGTCGCGGTCGTCACTGCCTCCGGGAAGACTCGTCACTCTTCGACGATATCCCCGGGGCCGGTGGATCAAGGCTCACAACGCACCGCGGGGGGGGGGGGGGGGGCCCCCGCCCGCCCCCGACGGACAGCGCAAAACA
>NZ_JBEOWS010000337.1:0-10434 GCF_040296125.1 Streptomyces sp. NPDC002265
GCATCACACGAAGCAGCCGCTCCCACGTGTGTCCCTTCGCCTCAAGGGACCGGACAGAAGGGCCTACGGAGCCCAGGGCTGGCTGACGGCCCAGCTCACGTCGTCCGCCCAGGAGGTGGCGCTGTCCCAGGCGTTCGAGCCTCCGTTGCTCGCTATGTAGACGTTGAGGTTGTAGTGCCGGATGAACCGGGTCGGGTAGTTGTACGACGCGAGGGAGCTGCCCGTGCCGCTCTTGCCGGTCGTCGGACAGAACGTCGCGTCGGCTCTGAACTGTGCGGTGCCGTCCATGGGCTGGCGGTAGAGCCGGAAGTTGGAGTGCCGCAGGAAGTCCCCGGGGTAGTTGCGCGACTCGAAGGAGACACAGGAGCTGCCGGCCAGGCCCCGGCGGACGATCCAGGTCGCGTCGCTCTTGTCGAGCGCCGAACTGCTGGAGGTGACCGGGGAGACGACTGCCGCGTTGTTCTGGTGGCGGATGTAGTCGGTCGTGCAGCACGAGGTGGTGGCGCGCAGCGAGATCTCCGAACCCGGGGTCAGCGAGCCGGTGCTGCCGGTCGCGCCGCCGTAGCCGACGGAGACGATGTTGGCCTGCACGGAGTCGTCCGCGGCGTCCGTCGGGATGCCGGACGTCATGACCCCTTCGAAGAAGGATCCGATGGAGCCGTTGCTGTTGTCGCCGCCGGTGCCAAGGACGATCGCGCCCTCCTGGTGCATGGGGGAGTATCCGCCGGCGGTGGGCTCCGCGCCGGAATATGTCGTGGTCAGGCCGCCGGATTGGGAATTGCCGTATTTCAGCGCGAAATGGTTCTGGCCGTTGTTCTTCAGTAACGCGGTCACGAACGGCAACGGCCCCGTTCCGGTATTGGACGTGTTCTTGCTGTAGCCGGAGTCGGACTGGAACAGGCCGTTCTCCAGGTCTGCCTGTACCCAGGGGCCCTGGCCGTAGCAGGGCGAGAACCAGCACTCGGTGCCGAAGTTGATCGCGTCCATGTGACCGTTGCCGGTGTCCTTGTTGTTCGTCTCGGCGTTGCCGTAGTCGAAGCAGCAACTGCCGTTCACGTGGGTTCCTGAGGTCACCATGTACATCCCCTCGGCCTGGCCGTTGACGGCGACGCCCGAGGTGGAGTTGTCCCGGTAGCCCATGCCGGCCGAGATCTCCAGTCCGTAGACCTGGTGTCCGCCGACGGTCACCGGCAGCGCGTCCGCGGGCGCGCCGACATCGGCTGCTCCGGCCCCGCCGGCCCCTTCGACGGTGAGATCGTTGTGGCGCGACGACTGGTCGTAGATCTGGGTGATGATGCAGGTCGTGCCGGAGCAGAAGGAGTCCTGGGCCGCCGCGTCGGCGTAGCCGCCGGCGGCCAGCAGGCCGATGCTGGTGGTGGCGCCGTCGGAGGCCCGCTGCACCTGGTAGAGCGAGCCGTTGTACGAGGAGTAGAGCGCTCTGACGAGACTGTGCGCTGCGACGCACGGGGTGCCCGCGGCGGCGTAGATGTCGCAGGGCAGCGAGCTCGCGGCCTGGGCCTGGGGCAGGCCGACGGCGAGCGCGAGGAGGGTGACGAGCGCGGACAGGGCCGCCAGGGTCGCGGTTCTCAGTCTTGATAACACGGTTGACCTCTTCGTCTTCTGGTAGGGCGCTGCGGGTGCCGTGCGTTCGGCATGTCGGACGACGTTCGATCGAAATGCCGAACCAGTTTCACCGGTCGAAATGCCGAACAATTGCAGAAGAGCATGCAAAGCAGAAATCGCAATGGCGAACTGTCAATGCAGAGGCGATTGTTGGGCCGAACCCGTGGGCCGTCAAGACTCACGGAACCGGACGGTGGCCGGTCTTCGACGGAGGCGGTGGGCCCGTCGGCGGACGGTCAGCGCCGGCGCACGGTGATCGTGTGCTCGGCGGTGACGCCGTTCACGGTGACCCGCAGCACCGCGGTGCCGGCCCGGCGCGCGACGAGCGTGCCGGTGGCCGGGTCGTAGGAGACGACCGGTGTGCCGTGGCCGCGGTCGCCGCCCGGCAGGTCGACGCGGGTCCCGGTCCAGTCGGCGCCGACCGGCCAGGCGACCGGGACGGTGCGGGTGGTGTCCTGCGTGAGCGTGGCCGATGCCCTGGCCCGCTCGCCGGTCTCCAGGGTGTCCGGTGCGTCCAGGGTCACCGAGTCGACGCGCGCGTGTACCTCCGCCCGCAGCCACCTCTCGGAGTCGTCGGACGGCACGTGGAACGCGTCGCCGACGCGGCCTTCCGCCGGGTCGATGCCCAGCATCGTCCAGCCGGTGAAGCCCCCGCCGTCGGGCGTGCCGGCCGGGTTCTTGCCGGAGTTGCCGTTGACCAGGTAGGGAATGCCGTCGACCGAGGCCGCGGAGAAGACGCCGGCGTGGGCGCCGACGAACCCGGCGGACTTGTGGCTGTGGGCGCGGAAGCCGGCGAGCCACTGCTCGACCAGGGCGGCCTCCTTGCGGTCACCGAGCTGGCTGGCCTTGTCCGGCAGCGGATCCTCGGTGGGATGGTGCTCGAACACCACGACACCGCTGACGGACGGGTCGGCGGCCGCCGCCGCGAGCTGGTCGTGCAGCAGCTGGAGCTGGGTGAAGCCGCCGCCGCGCAGGGTGCCGCTGGAGGAGTCGAGGGTGATGAAGCGGGTTCCCTCGGCGTCGAAGACCGATGTGGTGTCCCCGAACTCCGCGCTGAAGTTCACCGTCGTCCCGGGGCCCATGACCTCGTGGTTGCCGGGTACGTAGTGCCAGGGGACGCTGTGCCCGGTGCGGGCGTCGAATTCGTCGAGCAGTTTGCGGGCGAGCGTGAAGTCCGCGGGCGAGCCCTCGTCGACGAAGTCGCCGTCGACGACCAGCAGGTCCGGTTCGGCGTCCGCGATCTCCGCGAGAGTGCGGCGGGCCGCCTGGACCTGCGGGCTGTCCGGGTCACGGGCGACGAACTGGGCGTCGGACATCACCGCGACGCGCAGGGGCCGGTCGTCGACGGTGCCGTCGGTGACCAGGACCGGGTCGGTGATCTTCGGCGGAACGGGCAACTGCACATCGGGCGCGATCTCGACCCGCAGGTCGCTGACGGTGACGGCGCCGGTGTAGGAGCGGGCGGCACTGGTCTCCAGCAGGCGTACCCGCTGGAAGGTGAGCGGGTAGACGGTGCCCGTGGGCACGGGGAACTCGGCCTTGCGCCAGCCGGTCCAGGTGATCAGGGGGCCGTCGAGGTTGGCGGTGACGCCGGAGCCGGTGCGGTACTGCAACCGCGGCCACTCGCCGTTGCCGTCACCGTCGATCCACAGAGTGACGGCCTGGGGCCGGCCGGGCAGCGGGATCGGCTGCGGGGGCACCGCGTACTGACCGCGCGTGGCCGTCGACTTGGTGAAGTCGTACGTCAGAGTCAGACCGGGGGCGCCGTCGTGGCCGGGGGCCGGGGCGACCGAGCCGCCGGGGGCCCGGTCGTGCGCCGAGGTCCAGGACGCGGCGTCGGACAGATCCGCGAACGTGGTCTCGGCCAGGCCGACGGTGACCGCCACGTCCGCGGTCATCCTGCCCACCCTCAGGTGCAGCGTGGCGGAGGCGCCGTCGGCCAGCCCCCGCACGGTGAAGGTGGCGTCGCTCGCGGGGCGCACCGACACCACGCCCGCGCCGCCGGTGACCTCGACGTCGGACGCGTCGAGGGGCGCGGAGTCACCGAGGGCGTCGTAGCCCCGTACGGTCAGGCGCGCTTCGCCCCCGACGCCGTTCAGTGCCAGCAGCGTGCTGTTCGGGGCGATCCGCACGGCGGGCGCGAGCACGGTCAGGGCCGCCGTGCCCGTGGCCCGGGGGCCGGACGACACCACGACGCGCGCACTGCCGGAGCGCCTGCCGGTGACGAGGGCGGCGCCCTCCTCGCGGGCGTCGACCGCGACCCGGCCGTCCGCGCTGCGCCACCGGACCCGGCCGACGGGCAGGGGCGCGTACGTCTCGTCGTGGGCGAGGGCGCGTACGGTGCGGTGCAGTCCCGGGAAGACCCGGTCGGAGCCGGCGGCCGACAGGGCGGGCAGCACGCGCAGGCCGTGCACGGTGCCCGAGCCGGGGGCCGCGAACAGCCCGAGTCCGTTCGCGACCGGCCGTTCCGAACCGTCGGAGGGGCTGTTGACCAGGCCGGTCACGTTCTCACCCGGCAGCCGGGCGGCCATCGTGGTCGAGCCGCCGCCGTCCATGTTCAGGGCGTCGACGGCACCCAGGCCCTTCATGAAGGTGCCGAGTTCGTTGAGGTCCATGCCACGGCTGTCGGTCTGCTTGCCGTCGATCGCCACCAGGTACATGGTGCGGCCGTCGGCGGAGAAGCCCACGCCGGTCCGGGAGGTGGCGGTGACGGTGTCGCCGTCGGTGAAGTGCTGCACCACGCCGTCGGAGACGAGGACCTGGCCGCCGCCGACGGCGACCGCCACCTCGCCGAAGTCGGCGCGTGGGCGGTAGGCGACGTCGACGGTCTCTCCCGGCACGAGCGCGGCGAGCGCGTCGGCTCCGGCTTCCCGGCCGATCAGCACACTGGCGCCTGCGGGGATCGGATCGGCGCCGACGGCCGTCCGTACGTCGGTTACCTTGCCGTCGCGCAGCCACACCTCGGCGACCCGGCCGGCGCCGTTCACGGGCTTGGTGCGCGGGGACGGGCCCCACTGGTCGGTGAACAGACCGATGCCGCCGGCTGCCAGAGCAGGCGAGTTGACGCCGGACAGCCTCAGGTTCCGGGTGCCGTCGACCGTGACCCGGCCCTCCAGGAACACCTGGGCCAGTCTGCCGATTCCGTCCGTGCCGATGGCGACCGTCTGATTGCGGCCCGCGGTGGGCGAGTTGACGAGTCCGCCCGTGCGGGAGACGGCCGCGCCCAGAGGTGCCTCGGTGTCGTTGATGTCGAAGTAGTCGCCGTTGACCGCGGCGACGGCACCGGTGCGCGCGGCCTGCTCGGTGACCCGGGACTTGCCCGTGACCGTGCCGGAGGAGATGTGGTCCACGCTCAGCCGGTCCTCGGCGAGGTCCGCGACCAGCACCTGCCCCCGGACCCACCCGGCGGTCCCGAACCGGTCGAAGCGGGTGAGGCTCAGGCCGGGTGCGATCGGCGTCCGCCGCTCGTCGGTGACGATGGACTGCCCGGGGACGCTGGGGATCAGCCCGTGCGCGGGGCGGCCCGCTCCCGGAGCGCCGCGCGAGGCAGCGTCGTATGACGCCGTGTCGTATGACGCCGCAACCGGTCTTTCGGGGGTGAGCGCCTGAGCGGTCGTCACCGTCGCGGCAGTCGTGCCGAACGCCGTGGCGAGCACGAGGGCGACGGCACCGCGCCGCGCCGCGGCGCACGACCACCGGAGGGCGGAGTCAAGTGGCAGCGGCACCGGCGGGCCTCTTTCCGTCAGCGTGCGGAAGATCTCGTGGTCCGTACTCAGTGCACGCGCCCCGGGTGTTGAAGCGCCCAGAGGTGCGTGACGGTCGGTGATGCAAAGGGTGAACATCGGTGCGTACGACGCTCCGGGAAGCGTGCTCGAAATCGCGCCACCCGGGAGCCGCGAGGACCAGGACGGGGATTTATGGTTCCTATGTGTCTCTCCGCCATCGGCCGGAGGGACACCAACGGGGATGGGGGACCCAGTGATCCGCTTCTCGGCGACCGCGGACGACATGACAAGGGTGAGATTCTCGCTCTCTCCGCTGGGCGAGACGGTCTACAGCATTCGGATGCTGGCCTCGGCGGAACGCAGAAGGCGGCATCAGCCGTGGGCCGACGACGTCCGCGCCAAGCTCAGGACCGTCGATCTGCTGTCGCTACGCGCGTTGATCCCGCCCACCGGTTACATCCCGGACTTCCTCACCCCGCCGCCGGACGGCTCCGGGCCGCACAAGATGACCGAAGAGCTGGAGATGGTGCGCTCGACCCCGAGCGAGCACTTCGTGGCCGAGGTGTCCTGGATGGCCGCCGACCCCGGTACACCCGCAGCCTGGCGGCAGGAGGCTGCGCCCCTGCACCGTCAGATGCTCGCTCAGCCGGAACAGGCCGTCGCCCGGATCGCGGAGCAGCTCCACACGTACTGGCGCCTGACGCTGGAACCGCACTGGCGGCGGCTCCAGGGCAGCCTCCAGTCCGACATCCGCTCCCGAATGCAGGTGATCGAGAAGTCCGGGGCGGCCCCCGTGTTCTCCTCGCTGCACCCCCGGATCGCCTGGCGGGACCAGAAGCTCACCGTGCGCAGTGCTTACGACTACCAGGAGGACCTGGGCGGCCGGGGCATCGTGCTCGTACCGAGCGTGTTCTGCGGGCCGGAAGTGCTCACCATGACGCCGCCGCAGCAGTCGATGATCGTCTATCCCCGGCCGGGCGTCGAGGAGTTGTGGCACCGCTGGGCCTCGGACCAGCCGAGCCCGCTGGCCGCGCTGCTCGGCGGCGTCCGTTCCGCGGTGCTCGAAGCCCTGCTGGTGCCCGCCTCCACCGGCGACCTCGCCGCGGCGATCGGCGTCACCCCCGGCGCCATCAGCCAGCACGTCGCCGTGCTGCGCGAGTGCGACCTGGTGACGAGCCGACGTGAGGGCCGGCGCGTCATCCACTCGCTCACCGAGACGGGCGAGTCCCTCGTACAGGGTGCCGTGCCGGCCGGCGGCCGTCGCCTCTCGGCCTGAGCGGCGCCCGCGGAACCGGCTCGGCCGTACCGCCGAGGGGCGGGTGTCCGGGATCGTTTTAGCGGGGGCTAAAAGCGTTGGGGCGTCGTCGCGTGTGTGTTTGGCTCACGGTGCGACGCCGACCGAGACGAACCCGGGCCCTCGGCCGCCCTCGGGACAGAAGGCGGAGGGGCGGGGCCCGGCCGCCGGACCTCCGGCTGCCCCACTCATCCGCTTCGCGCTCTGCGCGCTGCACGACCCCGCCCAGGTCACGGCGGCCGTGGAAGCGCTGGCCCCGATCCCCCCCTGACCGTCCCACCGCAACAGTGAGCCCACACCCCCGGCGGGCCCGCGCAAGGAGTCATATGAACAAGCCGAGCCTGGCCCCTCCGGCCGGACCGGCACGTACGCTCGCCCTGGCCCAGCTGATCAGCAGGACCGGGGACGGCGCGTACTACGTGACGGCGGCCCTGTTCTTCACCCAGGTCGTCGGCCTGTCCGCGGCCCAGCTGGGCCTCGGGCTGACCATCGCCTGGACGGTGGCCCTGGCCCTGAGCGTGCCGCTGGGGCATGTCACCGACCGGCGCGGGCCGCGGGGGGCGGCGGTCTTCTTCTTCCTGTGCGCCTCGCTGGCCGTCGGCTCGTACCTCGTCGTGCGCTCCTTCCCGCTGTTCGTGCTCGCCGCCTGCCTGTACGCGGTGGGGCAGCGCGCCGGCTCCGCGGCCCAGCAGGCGCTGCTCGCCGGGGTGGTGCCCAAGGAGAACCTGACCAAGGTCCGCGCCGTCCTGCAGGCCGGCTACAACGCCGGGCTCGCGCTGGGTGCCGCGCTCGGCGGCGTGGTGCTGCTGTTCGACACGCACGGGGCCTACCTCGCGGCGTTCGCGCTCAACTCGGTGGCTTTCGCCGTGGGGGCCTCGGTGCTCCGGCAGGTGCCGCCGGTTGCCCCCACCCCGGCGCCCGCGGCGGGCGAGCGGACGAAGTCGGTGTTCCGGGACCGGCCCTACGTCGCCGTCAGCCTGCTCAACCTGGTCCTCGTGCTGCACATGCCGCTGATCGACGTGGCGCTGCCGCTGTGGATCGTCGGACACACCGAGGCCCCGAAGTGGGTGCTGTCGGTGATGTTCGTACTCAACACGCTCACCGTCGTGGTCCTCCAGGTGCGGGTGGCGCGCGGTGTGACCGACCTGTCGAGCGCGGCCCGGTACGTGGTGCGCGGCGCGCTGCTGCTCGGCGCGGGCTGTGCCGTGTTCGCCTTCTCCGGCAGCGGCGGCTCCGCCTGGTCGGCGGTGCTGCTGCTGGTCGCCGCCGCGGGGGTGCAGACGGTGGGCGAGATGCTGTCGATGGCCGGCAGCTGGGAGATCAGCTTCGGGCTCGCCCCGGACGGCAAGCACGGCCAGTACCAGGCGTTCTTCGGGTCCGGGCTGACGGTGGCCGAGCTCGTGGGCCCGCTCGCGCTGACCGGGCTGCTCGTCCACTGGGGCGCGCCCGGCTGGATCCTGCTCGGCGCCCTCTTCGTCGCGGCGGGCCTGGGCATGGTGCCGGCCGTGCGCTGGGGCGAGCGGACGCCGGCCCGCCGGGAGGCATCCGCACGGACAACGGAAAGCGCCCGCGGAGCTCCGCCGCAACAAGCGACTGAAGTCTCCTGACGGGCGCCCGTGCCGCGGTTTCACGCAGCAACCGGCGCGCTTGGTACGCGGGGCTCATCGATCAAGTCGAGCGTCACACAGCTGATGTTCCCGCCACGACTGCTACGGCCCATTGGATGTCGGACCCGTCAACCTGCACGGAGAGGCTCTCCGGCTTTCCGCGATCGGTGTAGACGCGGCCGACGGTCACCGGGTTGCCGCATTTGACCTTGCTGGGATCTTCATCGTGAGAGCCGTACTGGATGCTCACGGTGCCCTTGCCGGTGCATAGAGCGTGAATGCTGTAGGCGCCTTCCGTCGGCGTGAAAGCCGGCAGGTCTTCGCTGCGACTTCCCTGAGTGACAGGGACGAGGAAGTCGGGCTTCCGCGGGAGAGCGAGAGAGTCCTGGGGACTCTTCGGGGAAGCTGAACCCGAGGGCGCTTTGGCTGCCGCGGAGGCGGAGGCGGCGGGATGAGCACTGTCCTCGGCTTGAGCAGAGCATGCCGATAGGAGCAGAAGGGTCAGAAGGACCTGCACGGACGCGACTGGACGCATACGGTTTCTCCTCGGCTGCAGACGTGCGCGCCTCAGCCAGTTGGACCGGCCAAGGCGCGCGGGCGCGAAGTACCTGCTGGTTCGTGAGGTGCCTGCCACCTGATGACCCAGCCCTCTCGGTACGGTGCCCAGACCGTAGCGGTCGTAGACAGGCTCCTCCGTCACGTCCGCTTCGCCACACCACAGGCGCCGGCTTGGGGCTGGGCGTTGGACCATTCGTGCGCGCCCCAGTACTCCAGGTCGTTGCGCACCTGGTACCCGTGCGCCCGCCCGTGCTGACGGACCGCGCCGAGCACGAGGAGTCGGATCACTGACATGGGGATCAGCCTATGGGCATCGCTTCGCCGGGTTCCGCCGCCCCGAACGGAACCATCCGACGGAACCGTCCCACGAGTCCCGCGCGGGCACAGGGCGGGCAGGTCTCGCGGAGCGGCAGCAGAGCGGTACCGCAACAGGCGACAGCTCAGGTCGAATTCCGGATGACCAGTCGTGTAGGGGTGACCACTGACGGCAGGGACCGGGGGCCCTCCCCTCGCACGGGCTGGTGCGACGTCCAGTCGCACAGAAGCCGCGCCATCAGCCGTCCCATCTCCTCGATGTCCTGGTGCACCGTCGTGAGCGGTGGCTCCGTGGTCTCGGCGATGGGCGTGAGGTCGTCGAAGCCGACGACGGCCACGTCCCCCGGCACGGTACGCCCCTGCTCGCGCAGGGTCCGCAGCGCACCGGAGGCCATCAGGTCGGAGGCGACGAACACCGCGTCTAGATCCGGTGCCTGCTCGAGGAGCCGGGCCATGGCATCAGCGCCGCCCTGCAACGTGAAGTCACCCTCGGCGAGCAGTCGGGGCGGAGCGTCCAGGAGGACGTCGCGGTAGCCGTCGAGTCGGTCGATCGCGGCCGCCTGGTTGAGCGGCCCGGTGATCGTCGCGATGCGCCGGCGTCCCAGCGTCACGAGGTGCCGGACGGCGTCCCGGGCACCACCACGGTTGTCGGCATCGACGTACGTGTAGACGTCGCCGCGGTGTCCGGAGCCGAGCGCCGGACGTCCGCCGAAGACAGCGGGCAGCCCCATCTGCTCGACCATGTCCGGCAACGGGTCGTCGGCGCGCAAGGAGAACAGCAGGGCACCGTCGACATGACCGCCGCCGAGGAACTCGCCGACCCGCGGATAGTCGTCCGGTTCCTCGATGTACAGAAGTACGGGCTGGGCGCCGTGCTGCACGAGTTCTTGTCGGATGCCGCGGAGATGGCAGTCGAAGTAGGGGTCCACGAAGAGGCGGTTCTGTGGTTCGGTGACCACCACGGCGACCGCGTTGTTGCGGCGGGTGACCAGCCGTCGGGCGGCCTGGTTCGGTACATAGCCGAGTTCCGCCACCGCGTCCCGGATACGTTCGGCGACCTCCGCCCGCACCTTCGGCTCGCCGTTGATCACCCGCGACACCGTGGACTTCGACACCCCTGCCCTCTGTGCCACATCCTCGAGCGTGGGGCGTTGCCCGATCAGCCGCTCCGCCAACTCCGTCTCCGATACACCGCAGTTCACCGTTGTCGCTGGACACGTTAGCGGTTGCCGCCGTACCGATCTCGGCGTCGGCAGCCGGCAGGGCGAGCGGCCCGGCACCGCTCCCGGGAGAGGCCGTGGGAGGCCTGTCC
>NZ_JBEOWS010000338.1:0-10362 GCF_040296125.1 Streptomyces sp. NPDC002265
CCCCCCCCCCCCCCCGCCGGGCCCCGCCCGGGCAGACCGCGCCCGAGGGCCGGGAGACGAATGTACGCGCGGGTCCGCTGGTGCTGCGCGGCCGGCTGGCGGTGCCCGAGGGCGCGCCCGGGATCGTGGTGTTCGCGCACGGCAGCGGTAGCAGCCGGCGCAGTCCGCGCAACCGGTTCGTCGCGGCCGGCTTGGACCAGGCCGGGCTGGGCACCCTGCTGTTCGACCTCCTCACCGAGGAAGAGGAGGTGGACCGGGCCAATGTCTTCGACACGGAGCTCCTCGCCCGGCGGCTCGCGGACGCCACCGGCTGGCTGCGCGAGCAGCCCGAGGCCCAAGGGCTGGCCATCGGCTACTTCGGCGCCAGCACCGGCGCGGCCGCCGCACTCTGGGCCGCGGCCGAGCCCGACGCGCGGATCGCCGCGGTCGTCTCCCGTGGCGGCCGGCCCGATCTCGCCGGACCACGACTACCGGCCGTGGCCGCCCCCACCCTGCTGATCGTCGGCGGCGACGACCAACTCGTACTCGGTCTCAACCGCGCTGCACAGTCCCGGCTGCGGTGCGAGAACGAACTCTCGGTGGTCCCCGGCGCCACCCACCTCTTCGAGGAACCTGGCACCCTGGAGCAGGTCACCCACCTCGCCTGCGGCTGGTTCACCGACCACATGACCCCGGCCCACCACGGGGTGGCCCGATTCTGAGTACGGGCACGTCGTCGGCCCCGAGCCGGACTTCCCGGCTGAGCACGGTTCTCGGGTGAAGGACAGCTACTGGACCGCAGAGATCGAGCCGTAGTGGCCGCCGTAACTTTGATACAGGACGTTTACCGACCCGTTGATGCCATGTCCCGTCTCATTCAACCGAGTCGTCTTCTCAACGAACCAAGTCGCTCGGGCTTCTGTCTCGGCGAACCCAATCGCGCGGCTGAGGGCACCGGAAGCGCTGGATGGCTGTACCGATGAGGTCGTAGTTCCAGCCCTGCCGTCCTCGCACCGGAAATCCCATGGCTCTCGACTGCCGAATCAGCCAAGGTGCAGGAGTGAGCACTGAAGAGAGTCCCGTCGAGCACGCGGACCGGTGGATCCTGAGCCTTCGCGGCAAGAACGTCACCAAGATCAGCGTGGACTTCCGGCTCGCGCTGGCCCTCGACTCTGACTGGGAAGTCGTATTGGAAGCCCCCGTCAGCCTCTCGCACGGGACAGCCCGCGCCAACTCGTCCGTGCTCTTGCACCCAGAATCGCAGGATGTCGCAGCGGCCCTCGCACTCTTCGGAGCGAAGGTCCTGTCGGCGGTCGCGTTCAAGTCCGGCACCCTGCGTCTCGTTTTCGACACCGGCCACCACCTAACCTGCTCGTCCGATCCGTCTTTCGAAGCGTGGCAGGTCACGGGTCCAACTGGATGGCGCTGCGCATCACTGCCTGAAGGCAGCCTCGCCGTCTGGTCTGGCTCAGGAGCGAGCGAGTCCTGTCCGAGGCACACGATGTGGCAGACATAAGACTTGCGGTCTTTCTCAACGAACTGAGTCCACGCGTCTCACCCAATCCAGTCAGTGCAGGTCGGCACCACGCGGGCGACTGACTTCGATGAGACAGGACTTGGCATCGGCGAAGAGGACAACCGGGTACCCCGTGAGAAGATCGACGGGCTTCCTGACGAGTTCGGCACCTCTCCGCCGTACCCGTGGTGAACGAGGCCTGGTGAGGCCGGGTTTGCCCTTGCGGGCCTGTGATCGCGGCGTGGGTGACTGGTCCGTTCGAGTCGGGCCAGGCGTGGGAGCAGCGCGGGGAAAACCGATGGACGCGGTGTCTTGTGCCTCCTAACCTCACCGGGGTCAGGAGTTCGCGCGTCCGGATGAGGTGCATTTGATGACGGTCCAGGCAACGGCGGCCAGCGTCAACAGGCCGTCCCCCGCTCACGTCATGACCTCAACCGACGCAAGGACTCCCAACAGTGGATCTTCCACGTAGCTTCACCATCCGCGAGAGCAGCCACCGCATCCACAACCCGTTCACCAGCGAGAAGCTGGCTGCCCTGGGACAGGCGCTGCAATTGGCCCCCGGGACGCGCGCCCTCGACCTCGCCAGCGGGTCGGGCGAGATGCTCTGCACCTGGGCGCACGCCCACGGCATCGCCGGGACCGGAGTGGACATCAGCACCGAGTTCACGGCCAAGGCCCGTGTCCGGGCGTCCGAGCTCGGCGTCGCCGATCAGGTGGTTTTCATTCACGACGATGCGTCCGGCTATGTCGCGGACGAACCTGTCAGTCTCGCAGCGTGCATCGGCGCCACCTGGATCGGCAACGGAGTGGTCGGCACGATCGATCTGCTGCGTCGCAGCCTCCGTCCCGGTGGCATCCTGCTGATCGGCGAACCGTACTGGCGTCAGGACCCCCCGGACCAGCGCACCGCCGAAGCGTGCCACGTCAGCGACAAGAACGAGTTCCGACCGCTGCCTGAGCTGATCGAGCAGTTCGGCGAACTGGGTTACGACGTCGTCGAGATGATGCTTGCCGACCAGGACAGCTGGGATCGGTATCGGGCCGCGCAGTGGCTCAACATCCGACGCTGGCTGGACCGGAATCCCGATGACGAGTTGGCCGCCGAGCTGAGAGCCGAGCTCTCCGAGGAACCGGCCCGCTATGCCAGGTACCAGCGTGAGTACCTCGGTTGGGGGGTCTTCGCTCTCATGGGCCGCTGACGGTCACGTCGAGGCTGGGGTCGGCAGCATGCTGCCGGCCCCGTTGGCCGGAGGGCGTGAAGGAAGTGGTTCACGTCGTGGTGGCGAGTTCGATGAGGTGCCGGGCTGTGCCGGCGGGATCGATGATCTGATGAAGATGTGCGCCGGGCAGGTGTGCCACACGCCAGCCGCGTTCGCGCGCCTCGGCGGCAAGGCCTTCGTAGGGAGGGCCGAACAGCAGGTAGGAGCAGGGATGGTCGTCCCAGCCGTCGGGGACCGGGATGTACTGCTCGTAGTAGGACAGCGGCAGAGTGGGCTGCTCCTCAATGATCGTCCGTCGCATGGCCGCATCGGAGAACATGGGTGCGACATCCGCCTCGTCCCACCAGTCGGTCCAGCGTGGCAGCCTGCCGTTCACGGCCATCGGCCCGAGGAACTCAAGCAACTCGGTTGAGGCGACAGGGCTCGGCCCCATCTGGGCCGGCAACGCGGCATCGACGAAGATCGAGCCGGTCACCGGATGGTCGAGACCCGAGCGGATCGCCGGGAGAAACAAGCCCGCATTGCTGTGTCCCACCAACGTGACGGGGCTGCCGGCCGGGACCTGCCGGAGGCCGTCGCGGACGGCACTGACGACGCGGGGCCAGAACGGCGGAGCACCGGTGCCGATGTGCAGCAGGGAGGGCACCTGCACCTGGTATCCCGCCGCCGTCAAGTGTTCGGCCACGGGGCGCCAGGTCGAGGGGCCTACGGACGGACTGTGCACGAGAACGAAGATCGGCCGCATGGGACGATCCTGTCGCCCATCCCATCGGAGCCGCGACAGTGTTGGCCGACAGCAGAACGTGCGACTTTGCGGATGCTCACCTGTCGCCAGGCCCGCGTGCGTTCTTGTGCATCCGCGCCGTCTGGACGTCGCGATGGGTCTATTCGGCCCAGGCACGCTCCAGCTGGCTGCGGAAGGTGGCGGGCTCCCGCCCGATCAGCTCGGCCAGCGTCGCGTCGACGGCGGAGAACTCGCCATTGCGTGCCGCGGCGAAGATGCTCAGCAACAGGTCGGCGATCGGGGCCGGGGCGCCGTGCGCCAGGGCCTGCTCGTGGAAGGCGTCGTCGGGAAGGACGGTGCGGGTGAAGGGCCGTCCGGTGACCCGGGACGCGACCTCGGCGACGGTGCCGAAGTCGAGCGCCGCCGGTCCGGTGAGCGGCGGGGTGGGCCCCTCGAAGCGGCCCTCGTCGGCAAGGATCGCGGCGGTGGCCTCGGCGAGGTCGTCGTGGCCGGTCCAGGTGACGGGGCCGTCTGCGGGAAGGGCGATCTCACCGGTGTGGCGGGCGGGCTCAAGGAACTGCAGGGCACTGGAGGCGTAGAAGCCGTTGCGCAGCGCGGTCCAGGGCAGGCCGGTGGCGCGCAGCAGGTCTTCGGTCTGGGCGTGGTCGCGGCAGGCCTGGAAGCGGGAGTCGTGCGCGGCGCCCATCTGGCTGGTGTAGAGGATGCGGCCGACGCCGGCCTTCACGGCGGCGTCGATGGCGGTGCGGTGGCCGGTGACGCACTCCTCGCCCGTGCGGTCGAGGGAGACGAGGAGCAGCTGCTCGGCTCCCTCGAAGGCGTGCACGAGCGAGGCGGGATCGTCGAAGCTGCCCTGCCGGACACGGACTCCGCGGTCGGCGAGGTCCTTGGCTTTGTGTGGGTCGCGGACGCTGACGCCGACGCGGTCGGCCGGGACACGCGCCAGAAGGCGCTCGACGATACGGCGGCCGAGCTTTCCGGTGGCTCCGGTCACGATGATCATTGGTTCTCCCGACGCTGTTTCCAGTGGAATCACTTCAACGGTAACACTGGAATTATCAATGGAAGCAAATCTTCGATACCATCGGTACATGGCTACCCGTGAGACATCCGACAGCCCTCGTCGTCGCATCGTCGAGGCGGCCGTCGAGCTGCTGGAGAACGGTGGCCCCGAAGCGGTGAGCACCCGTGCGGTCGCCGCCGCGGCCGGGATGCAGCCCCCGGCGATCTACCGCCTCTTCGGCGACAAGGAAGGGCTGCTGGAGGCGGTCGCCGAGCACGGATACGCGCAGTTCCTGGAGGGAAAGCGCGCGCAGCTCGACTCCGCTCCGCAGGACCCGGTGGAGGAGCTGCGCCGCGGCTGGGACGTGGTGGTGGAGTTCGGGGTCTCACGTCCGGAGTTGTTCGCGGTGATGAACCGGGCCACCGGCAGGGCATCGGACGCGGCCCACCGCGCGGGCCTGGAAATCCTTCATGAGCGGGTACGCCGGCTGGCGGCCGGTGGGTGGCTGCGGGTCGACGAGGAACTGGCCGCACAGATCATCCAGGCAACCGGCCAGGGCGCGGTCACCACCTGGCACTCCACCCCCGCGGAACGCCGCAATCCGGCACTGCTGACCATCCTCCGCGAATCCGTGGTCGCCGCCGTCACCCGCGCCGAGCCGACCATCCCCGCCGCGGAGACCGGCCCCGCCCCGGCGGCCCGCGCGCTGCGCGCCGCCCTCCCCGACGACGCCGATGTCCTGAGCGACGCCGAGCAGCGCCTGCTGCGCGAGTGGCTCACACGCCTGGCCGCAGAGGATCGCGCGCCGCACGCCTGATCACACGTCCCGCCAGACCGGAGTTCCAAGACGCCGGCCAGTTGGCTTCGTGACCGTGCCGGTGCCGGGCCAGCGCCTATACCCGTACCGTCAGGGGGGCCGCCCCCGGCACCACTGCTGCCAGAACCCTGAATGGCCGCATCTGCCCCCCTCCGCACTGGACTGCAGTTTCAACCGTGCGTAGGTCCCGCTGGAGTGGCGTGGCCTCCTTCTGCTGCACAAGAGGCGATCAACTCCGGTATCGTGCACGGTAATCTCGGCTGGGTGAATGCTCTCCCCACCGTCGGCCCACCGGAGATCCTCGCCTCGCTCGGTGTGTCCTTCCGGCTGCGCGAGCACCCCGATGTGACCAGCCCGGTAGAGGTCTGCGCCGCGTTGGGCGTTCCGTTGGAACGGACGGTCAAGACCCTGGCATTCGTCACCCCCGAGGACCGCCTCCTGCTGGCGGTGCTGCCCGGCCATGCCCGGCTGCGCTACGGCGCCCTCGCTCGCGCAGCCGGGATCCGCCGCAGCGACCTGTCTCCCGCCGATGCCGGGCGGCTGGCACGAACGGGGATGCAGCCGGGCGGGGTGTGCCCCGTGTCCGCGGACCGGGCTGCGGTGGTGGTGTTCGACGAGACGGTCGGCGGCCTGGGACGTGTGCACTGCGGCAGCGGCCGGCGCGGCAGCAGCATCGAGATCGAGGCGGCGGAGCTCATGGCCGCTGTCCCAGGGGCATCTACGGCGTCGATCGGCAGCCTCCCAACGGACGGGCCGGCATGACGACCGTCCGCGACGCCACGCCCGAGGACGCCGATGACATCTACCGTCTGCTGAGCGCGTTCGTGACGAGCCACCAGCCCGACCGAGCCGTCTTCGACGGCGCCACGTTCCCCCGGATCATCGAGGACGCCTCGGCGGGCCGCGCCGAACTCTTCGTCGCCGAGCAGAACTCGAGCGTGGTCGGGTACCTGCTCGCGGTGCGCATGCCCACTCTCTTCGCCGGCGGCACGATCCTCGAACTGCTCGAACTCACCGTGGCCGAGCCCATGCGGGGCCGCGGTACGGGTTCCGCGCTGATCCGGGCCGCGCAGGCGAAGGCCCGGGCGGCGAAGGACGTCGAGGTGACCGTGCCGACCCGCAGAGCGGCCGGCTTCTATCGCGCTCTGGGGTTCCACGAGACCGCCGTTCATCTCAAATGGTCCACCACATGACCGGGCATCTGTCGACCAATCGGCCGGGCGAGACGGGGAATCCATGCAGATCCGCGGAATAACGGCACTGGTGACCGGCGCGAACCGGGGGCTCGGACAGGTGATGGCCCGGCTGCTCCTGCAACGCGGCGCACACCGCGTCTACGGTGGGGCACGCGACCCCAGGTCAGTCGTCGAGCCCGGCGTGATCCCGGTTCGCCTCGACATCACCGATCCCGCCCAGGTGACCGCGGCAGCCGAGACGTGCTCCGACGTGACCTTGCTGGTCAATAATTCCGGCGTCCTGACCGACAGCCCCCTGCTGGCCGCGCCCGACCTGGACGCCGCCCGTACGGAGATGGAGGTCAACTACTTCGGCACGCTCGCCATGTGCCGCGCCTTCGCCCCGCTGCTCACGGGCAACCCGCCCGGCGCCGTCGTCAACGTGCTGTCCATCGCGAGCTGGTTCACCAACCCCGCGATGGGCTCCTACAGCGCCTCCAAGGCCGCCGCCTGGGCCCTGACCAACGGGATCCGCGGTGAACTCCTCGACACCGGCGTCCTCGTCGTCGGCGTGCACTGCGGATACATCGACACTGACATGGCCGCGCAGGTCACCGGTCCCAAGAACTCCCCGGAAGCGATCGCCGAGCAGGCATTCGCCGCCGTAGAAGCGGGCGAGACGGAAGTCCTCGCCGACGAACGCACCCGCCAGGCCGAGGCAGCCCTCGGACTCGCTCCTGGCACAACAGCTTCCGCCTGGCGCCCGTAACACCCCCTCTCAACGGCGTGTCGCGCGCCACGGACCGGCGAGGTGAGAGACGGAGCAACTCCCCGACACCAGCAACCTTGCAGGAGTAGTTCCGGGTGGGGATCCTCAAGGTTCTGTCAGCGATCTGCAGAAGGTCCAGGTCAAGCCGCGGCTGACCCGGGGCATCCCCTGGTTACAGGCACTGCATGGCTATTACCTGAGGGCGTGTTACTTCCTGGGACGACAGGGGCGCAGGTTGAGCATCGGCGGATGAGACCGGTGAGGCACCTGCCTGCCCCGTCGGCTCCGAACCAGTCGCCGCGGGTGCTCGGCGTCGATGAGTTCGCCTTCCCCCTAACCGCCGGACTTGTTCCCCCATGTCTCGGCTCACTACAAGGACATGCCGCAATACAGGCGTCGTCGCGGCGCGGCGTCGCGGGCGAGTTGGCCGAGGCGTTCCAGGAAGTCGGCCATGAGCCCTGGGTCCTCCCCGCCACCGTCCTCCGTGCGGGTCCATGCGGTGGCGGCTTTCAGCAGGCGCTCCGGGGTGGCTGCTGCGAGGGCGTCACGAAGGGTGTCCGTGAGCGAGACGAGCCAAGGCCCGTCGTGCTCGGCGTCGTTGAGCAGTGCGCAGAAGCGCGGGTCGGCTTCCACTTGTTCCTCGGATACTCCTGTCAGGTGGGCTTCGATGGTTCCGAGGATCAGGTAGGGGTCTGCCCCCTTGAGGCCGAGCGTGCCGAATGGGTCGACCATGCTGTCGTCTTGGAACAGCGCGAGGGCTTGCGTGTCGCTGGTGGCCGCGTAGTAGTCGTAGATGTTTCCCATGGCTGAATCGTGCCAGTCCGTGGCAGCGTCGTTCAGGGGTGCTGTCGGATCGGACCAGGTGATATCGAGGGCCGCCAGGGGTCGGGGCGTCTCAGCTGTGTACGAGTCCGGCGCACCTGCCCGGACAACGCCCAAGCCTGCGATCTCGCCCGGGCACCCTTCAATCTCGCAGCGGCACACCGATTCACATGTACACGACACGCGACCGTCAAATACTGAAATAAAAAGGGGCTTGCGGGTGGCCGATAATCAAGCTTTCACCCCGCTCCGTGCGGTCTCGATCTAGACATTTAGAGGCGCATTCCGGCCCAGGGAGTCATAGATACTTGTCGCATGCAGCTGTCTTGCAGGATCTTCGTATGGCAAGCCAGATAGACGAGACGACGGAAGGGCGCACGGAGGCCGGCGGAAACCTTTTTGGCGAGCCTTAATGCGTCCGACCGTGACGTTCTCTGCCCTTCGAGTCTTGAATGAAGGAGAAGTTGTGATTTCAAGGACGCTGAGGGTCGCCCGTTCCGTGACCGTGGCAGCAGTGGCCACCGTGGCCGTCACGATGGCCACGCCCACGGGCAATGCGTTCGCCATCGACCACGTCGAGTGCCGTGGCGGGGAGAACTTCCTGAAGATCTGGTCGCACCTGGACGGGAGGTCCAGCGTGGACTGCTACGCCAATAAGGGCCGGACCAGCTTCGGCTCCTGGTGGGTCGACCGCATTTCGACGGGCAACAACGATCTCATCTACTTCGACGTGAACGGCGACTCGGTGCGCATCAACCGATGGACCGACATCACTTTCCCGAGCCGCCCCCCGAAGGTCAAGGACATCGAGATCCTTTAGTGGACGAGGGTAACTCATCGGGAATAGTCACACCGGCACGCAATCCGTTCGGATGTAAATTCCTTTCAGTGTGGAGCTGAATTCTATGCGGGAATGAACCCGATTCGCCGCGGCTTATCGATGCAGGTCACGCATTTTCCGCGCGGCCTGCATCGGCCTGTTCCCGTAACATTCCGAGGGCCGTGGTCACGGACGCTCGGGTGTTCTCGTAGGCGTGCCTATCGAGTAGTTGGTCGGGCCGGTACTCCACGCGCAGCAGAGTCGAGGCGGCCGCCGACAGCACGATGCCGACGGACATGCCGTGGGTGATCGCGGGCGGGGCCACACCGATGTCCAGGACCAGGGCGACGGCTGTCGCAGCCGGTACGGGCACCGGACCGAGCCGGACGGATACGACGTCCGGGACGCCGGGCCCTCCGGCTCACGGGCGACGCGCTGGGCGCGAGTTGCGATCGGGGCGAAGGCGGCGATCCGGTGCTGCCGCTCAGCAAGGCCCCCGTCGGCGGCACGGACGGTGACGGAAGCGGACATGGTCCCCCTGGCATTGCGGGCACCCTGCGCCCGGGCCGACGCTCTGTACGGGTGACAACACCGTGTCGCTGGAGTCGGCGAGTGAGACATCACGAGAGTTTGGTCGCAAAACCCCCATCTCGGCCTGACGCGTGAGAGGAACACCGTGAAGCGGTTCGGTATCTACGCCACCCTGCCTTTTGTCGCCGCTGTGGCACTGACGGGCACCATGACGGGCCAAGCTTCCGCTGACCCTTGGGACGATCTCGGACACCCCGTGGGACCCATCACCACCATCATCTTCAACAACGGCAACAACAACATCACCAACACCCAGATCGGTAACGCCCAGGGCGGCGGCATCGGCAACACGCAGGGCGGCACCCAGATCGGCAACCACAACACCCAGGGCGGGACCCAAGGCGCAGGTAACCGCAACACCCAGGGCGGCACCCAAGGCGCGGGCAAGCGCAACACCCAGGGCGGCAACCAGGGCGCAGGCAACAAGAACACCCAAGGCGGCACCCAAGGCGCGGGCAAGCGCAACACCCAGGGCGGCAACCAGGGCGCAGGCAACAAGAACACCCAAGGCGGCACCCAAGGCGCAGGCAAGAAGAACACCCTGGGCGGCACCCAAGGAGCGGGCAACAAGAACACCCTGGGCGCGACCCAAGGCGCGGGCAACAAGAACACCCAAGGCGGCACCCAAGGCGCAGCCGCCGCAAGCACCCAGGGCGGTACGCAGGGCGGTGGATTCGCGGCGGACCGGCTCGCCGCGATCGACGCCGCCGTAGCGAAGGCCGTCTGGTGGAGGATGTGGGCCGCCAACGGCCCCTACCTGCCCGACACCTACGCGAACCGTCTTCCCTGGATGTAGCTCCAACCTGGCTCACACGCCTGATGGCCAACCCGCACCAGAGGCAACCGGCCGCGGTGGTCACCGGTGCCCCCGGCTTGAGCTCGCAGTGGTGGGCGGGGTCCGCGGC
>NZ_JBEOWS010000339.1:0-10311 GCF_040296125.1 Streptomyces sp. NPDC002265
ACCGGCCCTTGTACTCCAGCATGCCCCGAAACTCCGACCACGCCGCATCACTGATCGCGCGGGCCAAGTGGCCGTTCTTCACCATGTTCCGCACCGCGAGGTCCTCGATCACGATCGTTTGATTTTCACGAACGAGCCGAGTGGTGAGCTTGTGCAGGTGGTCACGCCTGCGGTCGGTGATGCGGGCGTAGACCTTGGCGACCTTCCGGCGGGCCTTGGCCCGGTTCGCTCCCTCGCCCTTGGCCTTGCGGGCAAGCCGCCGCTGGGCTTTGGCGAGGCGGGCGCGGTCGCGGCGTTCGTGCCGGGGGTTGGGAACCTTCTCCCCGGTCGAAAGGGTCAGCAGGTGCTCGAGCCCGACGTCGACGCCGACGGCCGTGTCGGTGGCGGGCAGCGGTTGCACGGAGGAGTCCTCGCACAGCAGGGACACAAACCAGCGGCCCGCAGCGTCCTGCGACACGGTCACCGTCGACGGGGAAACTCCCTCCGGCAGCGGACGCGACCACACGATGTCCAGCGGCTCCGCCATCTTCGCCAGGATCAGCCTGCCGCTTTGGAACCGGAACGCGCTGGCGGTGTACTCCGCCGACTTCCGCGACCTCTTGCGCGACATGAAGCGCGGATACCCGGCGCGTTGGCCGAAGAAGTTCGTGAACGCCGTCTGCAGGTGCCGCAGCCCCTGTTGGAGCGGGACCGAGGAAACGTCGTTGAGATAGGCGAGTTCCTCGGTCTTCTTCCAGGCCGTCAGCATCGCCGACGTCTGGTTGTAGTTCACCCGCTCCTGCCGCGTCCACGCCTCGGTACGAGCCGCAAGAGCCAGGTTGTAGACCTTCCGCACACAGCCGAACGTACGCGACAGCTCCGCCGCCTGCGCATCGCTCGGAAAGAAGCGGTACTTGAACGCCCGCTTCACAGGAGTCGCCCCCACAACTCACACACTACCCCGTCAATTTGCGGCGGAGCGCGAGTGGTTGGGCTGGACGCCGGTCCGCCCTGGAGGCGAACCAGCTCTCCCTGCCCCGCTCCGCGGGAGCTTCGATTCCTCCCGGCCTGAAGGCCGGGGTATCCACGAAGGAAGGCCCCGATGACTGTTCATCCAGTTGTCCGTTCACTCCTGCCCCATTGGTCCCAGTCGCCGATAGGCTGCGCTGCCGGCCGCTCCGGGGGGAGCGGGGATCCATGTTCCCAAGGGGGATTTCAATGGTCGTACTGTGCGTCCTGCTGCTCCTAGCGGCGGTCGCCGTGTTCTTCGTCGGCCGTGGCCGCGACGGGAACGGCTGGAAGGTGGGGGCGGCCATCAGCGCGCTGGGCGGTGTTCTGGCCGGCGTCTTCGCCTGCGTCCACGTCGTGAACGCCTACGAGGTCGGCGTCCCAGTGACCTTCGGGAAAGTCGGCACGTCGCTGACCTCCGGCCTCCACTTCAAGTCGCCGTTCACCGATGTCACGTCCTTCTCCACCCGCCCGGTCGACCTCGACCTGCATGGCAAGGACGTCGTCGAAGTGCGCTCCGCGCAGGGCGGCGTGCTGTATGCGGACGTCACCATCAAGTGGACCGTAGTGCCGTCGAAGGCGGTCGCGCTGTACCGGCTGGCGGGTACTCAGGAGGCCATCCAGGAACGGCTGGTGGTGCCTGACAGCCGCGAGATCATCCGCAATGTCTTCGCCAAGCACACCAGTGAGGAGGGATACGCCTCCGCCCGTGAGCAGATCGGCGCGGAGATCGAGACGGTCGTCAAGCAGCGCCTGGCACCGCGCGGCATCGATGTCACCGCCGTCAACCTGCGCAATGT
Organism: Streptomyces sp. NPDC002265; assembly: GCF_040296125.1. NCBI lineage: Bacteria > Bacillati > Actinomycetota > Actinomycetes > Kitasatosporales > Streptomycetaceae > Streptomyces > Streptomyces sp. NPDC002265. The sequence goes on from NZ_JBEOWS010000339.1 coordinate 1,788, forward strand.
GAAGCCCTCGGACCAGCTCCAGGAGCAGATCGACAAGAAGATCCAGCAGGAACAGGCCACCGAGCGCGCCGTCGAGGCCTCCCGCACGGCCAAGGCGGAGTCGGAACGCAAGCGCATCGAGGCGGAGGGCATCGCCCGCGCCAACAAGATCATCGAACAGTCCCTGACCGACAAGGTCCTCTACAACCAGTGCCTCGACGCCTACAAGGAGGCCGCCAAGGCCAACCCGGTCTACGCGGTCCCCTGCGGCACGGACTCGAACGGCACACCGGTCATCGTGGACAGCACCAAGAAGGACTAGGAGTCACCCCGTCATGGGGTGCCGTCCGTCCAGTTCCTGTTCGGGTGTGCCGCCTCCTCGTCCAGGGTCAGCTGGAGTGGCTTGCCGGTGCTGTCCGACGGCCGCTCGACCGCGGCATCGACGTCCGCCTCGGTGGACGGCGGCTCGCTCAGGTAGGGCTCGCCGGTGCTGGGGTCGGTGATCTCGGCCGTCTGCCCGTCTGCCCGTCTGCCCGTCGGCCGGCTGGGCGAACGCGCCGCCGATCAAGTTCTGCACCATGCGATCGGATACGGAGTGAGCCTTTCGGGTCGTCGGCACGGCACATGAGGGCGCCGCCGCGGGCCGCGCGGGCAGCGCCCTCATGTGGTTCGTCAGCTCGGGATGGCGTCGCCCGCGGGGGCCTCGCTGCGCCGGTCGGGCTTGGCGACGAACAGGTACACCAGGCCCAGGCCGATGACCAGGACGGCCGAGATGATCACCAGGTAGTTGTCGTACCAGGCCGCGTCCGGAGTGCGCGGCCACGCCATGTTGACCGCGGCCGCCACTCCGTAGACCAGGGCGGCGATGTTCACCGGCAGGCCCCAGGCACCGAGGCGGAACGTACCGCTGGGCCGCCAGCCCCTCAGCCGTGCCCGCAGTGCGGCCAGGACGACCATCTGGAAGCCGACGTAGATGCCCAGTGCGGCGAAGGAGACGATGCGGGTCAGCGCGTTGGCGGAGATCGTCGAGCCGAGGATCACCAGCGCGGGCAGGATCGCGGTCACGGCCAGCGCGTACGGGGGCACGTGCCGGGCCGGGGAGAACCGGGCCAGGTACGTGCTGCCGAAGATCATGCGGTCGCGGGCGTAGGACTGCAGCAGCCGGCTGCCGGCGGCCTGCAGGCTCAGGGCGCAGGACAGGAACGAGATCAGTACGACGCAGAGCACGATCCGTGTGCCGATGTCGCCAAAGGCGCCGCGCAGGACCGTGTACACGGGGTCGGCGTCCTGGCCGCTGATCACCGCCCCGAAGTCGGGCACCGCGAGCAGCAGGGCGACGGCCACGAAGGTCGCGGCCGCACCGCCGACGTAGATCGTCATGCGCATCGACTTGGGGATGCGCCGGCTGGGGTCGCTGACCTCCTCCGCGACGTCGCCGCAGGCTTCGAAGCCGTAGTAGAGGTAGAGGCCGACCAGCCCGGAGGCGAGGAAGGCGGAGGTGTACGAGCCCGACGACCCGGCGCCGAAGGTGTGCAGCACGACACCCAGACCGTGCTCGCGATGGGTGGTCAGCAGCCAGATCCCCACCACGACGGCACCCGCCAGCTCGGCGGCGAAGCCGAAGATGGCGGCCGAGGTCATGACCCGGGTGCCGCCGAGGTTGAGCAGGGTGGCGATGAGGATGACGGCGAGGGCGCACAGGACGGTGCTGGTGGTCCCGGGCGCGAATCCCAGGATCAGCGCGACGAACGGGCCGGCGCCGTAGCTGACCGAGGCGATGGTCGCCAGCAGTGCCAGCGCGTACACCCAGCCCGCCATCCAGGCCCAGCGGCGTCCCCACAGCCTGCGTGCCCACGGGTAGATGCCCCCGGAGACCGGGAACTGGGAGACGATCTCGCCGTACACCAGGGAGACGAGCAACTGGCCGACGCCCGCGATGACCAGGCTCCAGATCATCGGCGGGCCGCCGGTGGCCAGGGCGAAGCCGAACAGGGTGTAGACGCCGACGACGGGCGAGAGGTAGGTGAACCCGAGGGCGAAGTTGCCCCACAGGCTCATCTCCCTCTTGTACTCGGAGGTATAGCCGAGGGCGGCCAGCGCGGCGGCGTCGTCCTCCGGCGGAGAGGATTCGTCGCCCGTTCTCAATGCATTGGTTTCGGCCATCGGGGCTCCCAGGTCTGTTCTCGGAGGCTCGACGGGAAGGCTTCGCAGCCCCGTTCGAGTGGGGTCATGTTAGGTTTCCGCCACTCGGCGGCAGCCGCGCCGAATCGTTGAGATTCAGCCTCGCCGCCGCTCCAACCTGTCCAGGGACGTGATGTCTTGGACCAGTGCCGTCCGGAGCGTTGACATGCCGGTGACCATCGCCGATCTCCTCAGCCTTCCCGGGCTGGGCCTTCGCCTGCTCACCGGGGATGCGCAGCGGGTCGTACGGTGGGCGCACGCCGTGGAGTTGCCCGATCCCGCCCCCTGGCTGCAGGGCAGCGAGCTCGTGCTGACCACCGGTCTGCGGCTCGGCCGCTCCGCACAGGCGCAGCGCGAGTACGCCGACCGGCTGGCCGACGGAAAGGTCACCGGGATCGGCTTCGGCACCGGCCTGAGCTACGACCGCGCGCCGACGGCGCTCGTCAAGCAATGCGCGGCCCGCGGCCTGGTAGTGGTCGAAGTCCCGTTGGCCACACCGTTCCTGGCGGTCAGCCAGGCTGTCGCCGCGGCACTGGCACAGGAGCAGAACGCGGCCTTCAGACGGGTGCTGGCCCACCAGCACCAGATGACCAGGGCCGCACTCGGCAAGGGCATCCCCGGCATCCTGCGGCACCTGGCCAAGGCGCTCGACGCCGAGGTGGCGGTGACCGACGCCCATCAACAAGTTCTCGGAGCGGCGCCCGGGGACGGCGCCGCTCTTGTCGAACGGGTTCGGGTCGAAGTCGGTTCGGACAGCGGCCGGGCGGCGGGGCCGCTGGGGCTGAGCGTCCGCGACGGGAGCAGGCACCTCATGGTCCAGTCGCTCGGGGTCGCCCGGACGCGGCGCGGGCTGCTGGCGGTGGCGGCCGACACGGAGTTCACGCCCCTCGACCAGTTGCTGCTCACCCACGCGGCCTCACTGCTGTCGCTGGAACTCGAACGGCCGCAGGAGGTCGTGCAAGCGCACCGGGCGCTGCGCGCGGCCGTCCTGGGCACACTGCTCGACGGCGGCCTCACCGCGCAGGCCGCGCACCGGTCTCTGCGTCACCTCGGCTTCGCGCCGGCCGACCGGCTGGTGGTCCTGCTGTTGCTGCAGTCCAGATACCAGCGGCCGGCCCTCGTGCAGCAGGCCGCACGCAGCCTCGACGACCTCGCCTCATGTCCCTATCTCCTGCGGGAGGAAGAGGACGGCGTGGTGGTCGTGACCCGCATCGCGGATCTGGACACGGTGCTGGACACCCTCGAAGCGGCCGACGTGACCATCGGGGTCAGCGGCGGCACGACACCGGACGACCTGTCCGCCGCGCTGCGCGCCGCACGATACGCCGCCGCCCAGGCGAAGGCGGATGGCCGGCGAGTGGCGCGTTACGGGCAGTTGCGGCTTCCCGCGCTGCTCGCGGACGCCACCGTGCGCACGGCCGTCGGCCACCTGGCCGACGATCTGCTGACGCCGCTCGAGGAACATCCGGTGCTTTACCAGTCGTTGGAGGCCTTCCTGCAGCACAACGGCGGGTGGGAGCCGGCTTCGCGGGCACTGGGGGTGCACCGGCACACCTTGCGCCACCGCATGGCCCGCGTGTCGGAACTCACCGGCCTCGACCTCGAATCGGCCCAGGACCGGGCGGCCCTGCTGCTGGCGGTCCTCTCACGCCGGTTGTAGAGGGGCACGGAGCGGTCCTCGCGCCATCCCCGGCCCCGCAGGCGCGACCGGGGATGTCCTCCGTCCCTGCCGTAGGCCTGCGGCCTGCGACGCCGCGACAGGGCGGCGGCCTTCGTCAGCTGTCCCGCAGGATCCCTTCCAACGCGGCCACCGCGTGCCCCCGGTGCTCGTCGAGCAGGCGTACCGCTTCCTCCACCTGCCCGGCCCGCAGCGCGTCCAGCACCATGCGGTGCTCACGCAGCACATGGTCGCGATGGCTCTCTTCGGCGTAGTACAGGGCGCGGTAGGCGTCGGTGGTGTCCCACAGGGTGGCGATCAGCCGGACCAGGCGCGGCATGCCCGCCGCCTCGTAGAGGATGAAGTGGAAGTCACGGTTCGCCAGCGTCATCGCGGTGACGTCGGCTGCTTGCGCCGCGGTCTCCACCTCACCCTGGGCCGCCTCCAGCGCCTCCATCGTCGCCGCGTCCCACCGCTCACCCGCCTGCCGTACGGCCTCGGCCTCCAGGATCTCCCGCAGGCGGTAGACCTCACGGAGATCGACCAGGGACAGGACGGCGACGAAGTAGCCGCGGTGCGCCTCGTGGCGCACCAGGCCCTCCGCCTCCAGGGTCTTCAGGGCCTCGCGCAGAGGGAGCCTGCTGACGCCGAGCCGCTCGGCCAGCGCATCCTGCCGGACCGGTGCGCCCGGCTCCAGCTGTCCGCTGGTGATGGCCCGTCTGAGCTCCCCCAGCACGAACTGCTGGGTGGTGGGCGGTCGCCGCCTCGGGGTCGGGCTGGTCATGGCGGAGCTCTCCAAGTAATGCCGTGGTGGCTGGGAATTCAGGCCGGTGGAACAGGCTGGTGGAACAGATGGGTGCATCAGATGGGCGGGGCAGATGGGCGGGTCAGTGGTCCGGTCGCCTGATGGCGGCGCCCTGTGGAGCAGGGCGTTGGGCCGGACGGTCTACGCAGTCGCGTCCCGTGGGCCGGGACGCCGCCCGAACCGCGCGAGGACCTCGCCGGTGTGCTCGCCGAGCCTCGGCGGTGCACTGCGGTAGGCGGCGGGCGTGGCACCCAGCCGGATGGGGTTGGCGACCTGCTCCACCGGCTGGTCGCGCCGTGGATCGCGGATCGTGACCCGGGCTTGCAAGCCGAGCCCGTCGGCGAGCTCGAAGGCCGCCGCCAGATCGTTGATCGGTCCGCATGGCACGCCGGCGGCGGTGAGGACCTCGAACCATGTCTGCGCCGGACGCGTGCGCAGCGGTGCGTCGAGTGCGGCGAGCAGGTCCTCACGGTGGGCGACCCGGTCGGGATTGGTCGCGAAGCGCGGGTCGCCGGCCAGTTCGGGGACACCCAATTCCCGGCAGAGCGCCGCGAATTGCCGGTCGTTGCCGACGGCGAGGGCGAGGGGCCGGTCGGCCGCCTCCACCACTTCGTACGGCGCGATGGACGGGTGCCGGTTGCCCATGGCCCGCGGAACGATCCCGCCGGCGACGTACGCCGAGGACTGATTGCTGAGCGCGGAGAGAAGCGAGGCGAGCAGGGAGACCTCCACCCGCTGCCCCTCCCCCGTGCGCTCGCGGTGGCGCAGCGCGGCGAGCACGCCCATGCCCGCGTGCAGCCCGGTGATGATGTCGACGAGGGCGACACCGGCCTTGGTGCCGGATCCGTCCGGCTCGCCGGTGACACTCATCAAGCCGCCCATCGCCTGGACCAGGAGGTCGTATCCGGGCAGCGCGGCGCCGGCGTCCGTCCCGAAGCCGGTGACCGAGCAGTAGACCAGGCCGGGGTTGAGGGCGTTCAGCTCCTCGTAGCCGAGGCCGAGGCGCTCCATGGTGCCGGGCCGGAAGTTCTCCACGAGCACGTCGGCGCGGACGGCGATGTCCCGTGCGGCGGCCCGGTCGCGGTCGTCGGTCAGGTCCAGGACGACGGAACGCTTGTTGCGGTTGACGCCCAGGAAGTAGGTCGCCTCGCCGTCGGCGTAGGGCGGGCCCCAGGCCCGGGTCTCGTCGCCGCTGACCGGGCGTTCGATCTTGACGACCTCGGCGCCGAGGTCCGCCAGGAGCATCGTCAGGTACGGTGCCGCCAGCACGCGGCCGAAGTCCGCGACGACGATCCCGGACAGGGCCCCGGGCGGGGCCGTTCGGTCAGGTGACATGCGGGCTCCCTCCATGTCTTGGCAAGCACTGGGCGTGCGGCTACGATCCGAATTGGATCCAACATCCCAGATCCGATATCCGTGACCGGCATGTTAGCGCCGCCCCTCACCGTTGTCAGCACGTCAGGAGAGCCCGTGTCCGCCCAGCCCGTGCACCCCCTCGATCTGTTCGGGATCGACACCCTGCTCAGCGACGAGGAGCGCGACATCCGCGACACCGTCCGCGCCATGGGCGACCGCGAGCTACGGCCGCACGTCGCCGACTGGTTCGAGACGGGCGCCATTCCGGCCCGCGAACTCGCTCTCTCGCTCGGCGAGTTGGGCGTCCTCGGAATGCATCTGCAGGGCTACGGCTGCGCCGGCACCAGCGCGGTCGCCTACGGCCTCGCCTGCATGGAGCTGGAAGCCGTCGACTCCGGCCTGCGCAGCCTCGTCTCCGTCCAGGGCTCGCTGGCGATGTACGCGATCTGGAAGTACGGCTCCGAGGAGCAGAAGCAGCAGTGGCTGCCCGGCATGGCCGCCGGCCGCTTCATCGGATGCTTCGGGCTGACCGAACCGGACGCAGGCTCCGACCCCGGCTCCATGCGCACCCGCGCCACGCGCGACGGATCCGACTGGATACTCAACGGCGCCAAGATGTGGATCACCAACGGCTCGGTGTCGGACGTGGCGGTGGTCTGGGCCCGCACCGACGACGGCGTGCGCGGCTTCCTCGTCCCCGCGGGCACTCCCGGCTTCACCCGCAACGACATCAAGCAGAAGCTGTCCCTGCGGGCCTCCGTCACCAGCGAACTGGTCCTGGAAGACGTCCGCCTCCCCGCGGACGCGATGCTGCCCCAGGCCCGGGGCCTGTCCGGCCCGCTCGGCTGCCTCAACGAAGCCAGGTTCGGCATCGTCTTCGGCGCGCTGGGCGCCGCCCGGGACTGCCTGGAGACGGCGATCTCGTACGCCGGCGACCGCACCGTCTTCGACCGCCCGCTGGCCGGCTTCCAGCTCACCCAGCAGAAGCTGGCCGACATGTCCCTCGAACTCGGCAAGGGCATGCTGCTCGCCGTACACCTGGGCCGTCTGAAGGACTCGGGCAGGATCACCCCGGAGCGGATCAGCGTCGGCAAGCTCAACAACGTCCGGGAGGCGATCGCGATCGCCCGCGAGTGCCGCACCGTCCTCGGCGCGAACGGCATCACCCTCGAATACCCGGTACTCCGTCACGCCAACAACCTCGAGTCGGTTCTCACCTATGAAGGCACCAGCGAGGTCCACTCGTTGGTCATCGGCGGCGCGGTGACCGGTATCGCCGCCTTCCGCTGAGCGTCTCGGCCGACCGCCGGCCCCGAGATGGGGCCAGGCGCTCGGAGCGGGCGCTTCCTGGGCCCGTTCGCGCCCCGACGAAGCACCGCGCCGGACGGCATCGCCACGGAACCACTTCAGGCACACGCCAGGGGAACAGCATCGCAGGCGTGCGTTGCGGAAGACGGCCGGCCGCATGCTCACCGGACTGCGGCCGGTCGCCATCCCCGTCCGCCGCCAGGGCACTTCGATGACGACATCTGCATGGGCCAGCTCAGTGGCGGCGTGTTGGGCGGCTCGGAGTAGCCCGCGACACTACGAAGCGCCCCGCTCCCTTACCTCATCAGCGGCGAGGCAGCGGGGCGCTCGTGTTCGGTCAGCCGCCTTCGCCATCTCACCCTGGGCAACCGTCCAGTCACAGGTCGGTGACGACGGGTGAACTGCCTACCTCGAGCGTGACAGCCGTGCTCTAGCGTGGTCCGCCTGAACCAGGAGCACTCGGGGGGAAACGTGCGAACCCGCATCATCGGCACCATTACAGCAGCGGTCACCATCGGCCTGCTCGCAGCCTGCGGCCCCAACGACACAGGCGCGACATCGCCTGACACGCCGTCGGCCGGACAGGACACCAGTCGTGCCGCCGACGGCAAAGCCGGCAACGCCAAGGCCGGCGTCCCCAACTTCGTCGGCATGGGCCTGCAGTCCGCCCAAGACGGAGCGCAGGCGGCAGGCTTCTACACACTCACCTCGCATGACTCGCTGGGCAGAGACCGTATGCAGATCCTCGACCGTGACTGGAAGGTCTGCTCCCAGAACGTGAAGGCCGGCAGCAAGCAGGCTACGGACACCAAGCTGGACTTCGGGGCGGTGAAGCTCGACGAGACCTGCCCCGCGAAGGATCAGGCCCCGCCGTCTGCCGCGAACGGCATCATGCCGGACTTCCGCGGCAAGAGCGTGAAGGCGGCCCGGGGTGCCCTCGACTCGGGCACGTCGATCACCGTCACCGACGCCGGCGCCGACGACCGCATGGTGCTGATCGAGTCCAACTGGCAGGTGTGCACCCAGAGCCCGGCCGGCGGGGCGAAGCTGAGCGGGCAACCAGTGACGTTCACCGCGGTCAAGTTCGGCGAGTCCTGCCCCTGACACGGCGAGTCGCCCCGCTCGTCCTGTCGGGGGGGGCCGAGCGGGGGCGGGGGGGGGTGTTGTGGCCGCCCGGGGGGCGGGGGCCCCGGTTAGCGGGGGGGGGTTTTTAGGGGGGGGGGGGGGGCCCGGGGGGG
>NZ_JBEOWS010000340.1:0-10309 GCF_040296125.1 Streptomyces sp. NPDC002265
CCCCGCGCCCCCGGGGGGGGCGGGGGCGCACCCCCCGGGCCCCCCCCCCCCCACCGCGTCCGCCCGACGCCGACGCGCCCGACGCGCCCGACGCGCCGGAACTACCGGTAGTTCACGAACTGAAGCGCGAAGTCGAAGTCCTTGCCCTTCAGCAGGGCGATGATGGCCTGGAGGTCGTCACGGCTCTTGGAGCTGACGCGCAGTTCGTCGCCCTGCACCTGGGCCTTCACACCCTTCGGACCCTCGTCGCGGATGATCTTCGCCACCTTCTTGGCGTTCTCCTGGGAGATGCCCTCCTGGATGTCCGCGAAGATCTTGTACTCCTTGCCCGAGAGCTGGGGCTCACCCGCCTCCAGCGCCTTCAGCGAGATCCCGCGCTTGATCAGCTTGGACTGGAAGACGTCGAGGACGGCCTTCACGCGGTCCTCGGAGTTCGCCTCCATCAGGATCTTCTCGCCGGACCACGAGATCGAGGCACCCACGCCCTTGAAGTCGTAGCGCTGCGAGATCTCCTTGGCGGTCTGGTTGAGGGCGTTGTCGACCTCCTGCCGCTCGACCTTCGAGACGATGTCGAAACTGGAGTCGGCCATGTCCTGTGGCTCCTTGTATCTGAGGGCGAATCGGGTCCGTACCGGCTGCGTACCGCCGTACACGGGGCTGCCGCCGAGCCCGCCGGGGATCGGGGCCGCATCCGCACAAGCCTAGCCACCCCGCCCCTCGCGGGTGGCGATCAATCGGGTGGCGAAGCACCCCTCCTCATCGGGTATTGTTTACGTCGTTGCCAGGGAACACCGCCGACAGGGGGTGTGAAGGGCAGCAACCCCGGCGGTGTGCCCGAGCGGCCAAAGGGAGCAGACTGTAAATCTGCCGGCTTCGCCTTCCCAGGTTCGAATCCTGGCGCCGCCACACTGGGGAAAACCCCCTTCGATCAGCCTCTACGGCAGATCGAAGGGGGTTTCTTCGTTTTCGACTCTGTTCGATGCGGCACCTGCTGAACTGGCTCATGCATGGACGCCATAGAAGGGGCTGACACATGACCGCGGTCCTCAGCACGTGGTGGGACAGCGTAGGACAGCGGACCAGGCTGAGCGCCCGGGCGCCCGGGGCCACCGCTCCCATGGAGCGACCGACCTCGCTGGAGCGGGCGGAACTGCTCGGGCGGCTGCGTTGGGAGGTCATCCAGGGCGGCTCCCTTTTCCTGACCTATCCCCAACTGCTCGATGGCGCCGCCTTCGCGGTGCTCCGGCCCGCCGCACTGCTCGACGAGCTGGCCGTCCGGGCGATCGGCGGTGGCGCGGTGCTGCCGATCCGGGTGAACTCCCGCAACGCGGACCTGGCCGGACAACTGATCGCGATGCTCTCGACCGGTTTCCTCTTCTCCTCCCTCCCGGTCCCCGACGAACAGTGCCTGCGGCTCCAGCGGGAACTCGCCGTCCGCGCGGACGGCGAGGCCGCGGCCGCAGCCCTCGCCGCGGAGGGGCCCGTCGGCATGGCGGACCGGTTGCTGGCGGCGACCGGTGTCCTCGACACGCCGTTACGGCGGCGCACCGTCGCCCGGTGGCGGGACTGGCTGGAGGCCGCAGAGCGCGGACTGCTGGAGGTCAGCCCCCTGGTGACGGCCGATTACGCGACCGCGTACGCGCTGCGTCCCCCGCCACGCCCGGAGGAGGCGGCGAGCGACGAGGGCCGGGCGGTGCTCGCCGCCTGGACCGGCGGGGAGTTGGACGTGAACGGCCTGCCCAGCCGCAGCCGCCTGTACGAGAGCCTTGCCCCCCTGCTGCGCTCCGGTGACCCCGCGGAGCGAGCCGACGCACAGACACTGCGCGAGTCCTTCGACGAGACGTACTACCGGGCCATCGCAGTGAGCGAGGGCTGCTCGCTCGGGCTGGCCTCGCCGCGACGCGGCATCCGGCGCCGAGAGGCGGCGACGCTGGTGGAGCAGACCCCGGTCGTGATCTATCCGACCCGCTTCGAGCTGCGGCTCGGCCTGATGAGCGGGGCGCAATGGCAGCGCTACACGGATGACGCGGCCGACGCCCTGGCCAACTGGTGGCACCGGCGTGACCTCGCGGCACTGCAGGAGGTCGGCGATCTGCTCGCGGAGCGTACGAAAGAGCCGCCGGCCGCAGGCGCGCACGAGGTGCCGGTGACCCGTCTCCAGCGGTTCGTACGGTCCGCGAAGGGGGTCACCACTCAGACGGTCGCGGGCGGCGGAATGAGCCTGGCGACCAGCCTGCTCGGCCAGGGGATGCCCGAGGCGTTCGCCGCCGGCGCCGGCGGAGCGCTCGCGCCGGCCGTCGTCGCGGCCGTCTCGGCGGGTGTGACCCGCCTGGCCGACTTCCGAGGGCGGTACGACGTGATAGAGCTCCCCGAAGCGACAAGGGGAGGGTCCGATGGACACTGAGGCGCCACGCACGCACACCCGCAAGGCCTACACGGACGCCGACGGCGGGCGATGGTGCGAGGTCCACCTCGACACCTACCGCTTGCCGTCCGGCGCCGAGACCGTCCGGCACCGGATCCGCGTCGGCGGTGGCCGCACCGGAGTCCTGATACTGGTCCGACGAGGCGACGACATCCTGCTGGTCCGCCAGTGGCGGCCGACGATCGGCCGGTGGGCCTGGGAACTCCCGCGCGGCTTCGGCGAGACCGATCCGGTCTCCGACGCGCTGCGCGAACTGGCCGAGGAGGCGGGACTGGTCGGTTCGACAGCGGCTGTGGTGGCGTACCTGGACGTCGACTCCGGCATGCTGGAGAACGAGGTCGCCGTCGTCGAGGTCTCGGTCCAGGGCGACGCCCCACTGCGCCCCGACTCGGCGGGCGACGGCGAGATCGCCGCCGCGCGCTGGTGGAGTCCACGCGAGATCGCACAGGCGATCCGCGCGGGAGAGCTGCGGGACGCCTTCACGCTCGCCGCGCTCGGGGCATCCAGCGCGGCCCGCGGTTAGGGCCTTTCGTTTGGATCAGGCCGGCCATGACCGGCCTGGCTGTCCGGCCGACCCGAGCGGGGTGTGATGCGCGTGCCACACCCCGCGCCGCCGGGCTGATCCAAACGACAGGCCCTAGCCCCGGGGAGATCAAGGGCTCGGGACCCGCGGCGAGCAAGGGCCCGTGAGCTGCGTGACGGCAGGTCACGAACCCTTGGCCGGGCGGGTCGGCGCGTGGTGCGCCGGTCGGCTCAAGCGGTGTCAGCCGTCCGTTCGGCCGGCCTTTCCGTGCTCCTCCAGGGTCTCCTCGGGCTCGGGGCCCGCCGCCTGCCTCACGTCCGCCTCGACGTCGCTGCGCGACCTGCCCTCGCCCTTTGCGTAGTCGGTCACGGAGGCCTGTACGTCCCGTGCCAGGTCCCGCCAGGCCCGCCAGGCGGTCTCGTACGTGTCGGTCTGCTGCTGCGTCCACGACGCGGTCGTGGGGGCGCCGTAGGTGTCCCGTAGCTGCAGGACCCTCAGATGCGCCTCGTCCGCGGCGCGCTGTTTCTCCACGAGTTCCTCGAAGGTGTCTGCCACGTGCACGGAGCCTAGGTACGCGAGCGGGTTTCCGCGCGTCGGCGCCCGCGACCCGCCCGAGCGCCGCCGGTACGGACGTATCCGCACAGCGGTTGTGCCGTCAGGACCCGTGCAGGGCACACTGATTCCATGTCCGCCCGTCGTAGAAGCTGCCCCGAGTGCCGTCGCGAGATCGCCGTGGTCGCGGGCCGGTACGCCCGGCACGACCCGCCCGGGGCGCGGGAGAACGGCGCGCTCACCTCGTGTCCGGGCTCGCGCCGGGCCGCCGAGCTGGGCGCGGCCCAGCCCACGCTGGACGGGTACGCCGTGCCGGAGTTCCCCGGTCAGATGCCGCTGTTCTAGGAGGCGGGTGCGGGTTTTCCGGAACCTGCCCGTGCCGTACGGCCGTTCGGGGGATCGCGGCGGCCGTATGCGGGGTGCTCAGTTCCCCGCCACCGACTTCACCGCGACCGACACCGGGGTCGACCCGCCGATCAGCTCCAGGACCAGACCGGCCGTCGCCGGAGTGTCCACCAACTCCGCGAGTACGGCGGCCACGTCGTCCCGCGTCACGGAACCGCGCCCGGTGTGCGCCTCCAGGCGGACCAGGCCGGTGCCGGCGTCGTCCGTCAGCGCACCGGGGCGCAGGATCGTCCAGTCCAGGCCCTGGAGGTTCTGCACGTACGTGTCGGCCGCGCCCTTGGCGCGCAGATAGACGTCGAAGACGTCGTCGCCCTCGTGGGCCGGGTCCGCTCCCATCGAGGAGACGATCACGAAGCGCCGTACCTTCGCCCGGACCGCCGCGTTCGCGAACAGCACCGCCGCGGCCTTGTCCACCGTGCCCTTGCGGGCCGCGCCGCTGCCCGGACCGGCACCCGCCGCGAACACCGCCGCGCCCGCGCCCTGGAGGTGCGCCGCGACCTCCTCGACCGAGGCCGACTCCAGGTCGAGCAGGACCGGTTCGGCACCGGCCTCCCGCAGAGCGTCGCCCTGTTCGGCCTTACGGATGATTCCCGCGACCTCTTCCCCGCGCGCGGACAGCAGCCGCTCCAGCCGCAGCGCGATCTGACCATGACCACCAGCGATGACAATGCGCATGTCTTCGACCGTACGCCCGGACAGGCGGGTCCGCCGCACGGCTTCGGCCGTGTCGCCCGCACCCGGCGGCGGCGCCGACTACGGCCCCTTCCGTGTCGACGGCCCCCTTCCGTGTCGACGGCCCCCGTCCGAGTTGACGGCCCCGTCCGTGTCGACGGCCGCCCTCGTTCAGGACACCCCGCCGCGCCCCTGCCGCGGCAGCCCCGGCTCCACAGCCGCGGCCGGGTTGAAGTACTCCCGTACCGCGCTCGTCCGGGTCACCACCCGCCCCTGGTGCACCACGATCCGGCTGTACGCCGGTGACAGCGCCTCCGTCAGCCGGCTGCCGCGCACGGCCAGGAGATCGGCCGGGAAGCCCGCCTCCACCCGGACCTCGGGCAGGCCCAGGGCGGCCCGCGCGGACGCGCTCACGGTGTCGTACGCGTCCTCGGGGTGCAGCCCGTGCCGGGAGGCCAGCAGGTAGGCCGCCTCCAGGGGGTCGCCGCGGCCCACGGGGTTCGAGACGTCCCGCAGCGCTCCGCTCCCGGCGGCGACGCGCACGCCGGCCGCGCGCAGCAGCCGCACCGGAGCGGTACCCCGCCGGTCGACGCCTCCGCAGCCGCCCTGCGGCAGGCACACCACCGTCACCCCGGCCGCCGCCAGCTGGTCCGCGACGCGCGAGACCGCCTCGACGGGCAGCCGGCCGAGGCCGCCGCAGGGGCCGAGGGTCACCCCGGGCCGCAGCCCGCCCGCCATCGCCGCGAGCCGGGCGAGGCGGGCCGGGTCGGCCGCGTCGGTGTGCAGGTCGACCGGGCAGCCGTGCTCCGAGGCGACCTCCAGCACGGCCTCGACATAGCCGGTCGGATCCACGTCCAGGTCCGGGCAGCCGCCCACCACGGAGGCGCCCATCTTCATCGCGTCCCGCAGTACGGCCAGGCCGTCGGCCCCGGCCACGCCGGTCAGCAGCCGGGGCATCGCCACCGTCGTCAGCGCGGTGAGCCCGCGCAGCGAGCGCCGCGCCTGGAGGACGGCGGTCAGCGCGCTCAGCCCCTGGACGTCGCCCACGCGCACGTGCGCCCGCAGCGCGGTGGCCCCGTGCCCCAGTTGCACCAGCGCGGCCTCCGTCGCCCGGCGCTGGACGTCCCGGGGGTCGTGCGAGACCGGTCCGCACTCGTCGGCCGAGAGCGCGGTGTCGGCGTGGGCGTGCGGTTCGGCCGGGGCCGGCAGGAGCAGATAGCCGTCGAGATCCACCCGGGCGGCGCATCCGCGGGCCGCCTCCGCCGCCAGGCTCCCGGCGGTGCCGACCGCCTCGATACGTCCGCCGCCCAGCCGTACATCCACGGCCCGGCCGTCCGTGAGCCGCGCCCCGCACAGCAGCAGGGGAGCCGAGTCGGCCTGGTCCGGATATCCCGAGTACTCCGGCCGCCCCGAGGGCTCCGACGGCGAAGAGGGGGACGGGGAGGAAGACGACGAGTGGGGCTGCTGCGGCTGGCTGTCGGGCATCGCGCTCCAAGGACTCGGGGATCGGGGCCGGCTCAGGGCCGCGCACGGACGACTGGGCGCAAGATCACGCAGAGTGAGTCGAGCCTAGGGCGGCCGTCTGCCCGCGTCGGGGAGGAGCGCAATAGTCGTACCGGTGTGGCCCTGGCACCGTTCCGCTGTGATCCTGCTTACAGAATCCCGACGTGAGCGCGGTGAAGGCGAATCGGGAGAGACGCGTGGGGCCTGTGAGTGGAACTCGTGGGGCCCGTGAGCGGAACTGTCGTATCCGCTCCGAATCCGTTTCGGCCGCGTCCCGGAGCCTTCCCGGACCCGCCCTGGACCGGTTCCGAACCCCTCCCGCATCGGCCTCGCGCCGGCCCTGGCCCAGGGCCCTGCCCGGGCCCCGTGGGCCGGAGCGGAACGGATTTGGGTGAACGGCGGCGGACCGTGTAATGTCTTCATCGCTCGCCCCAATAGCTCAGTCGGCAGAGCGTCTCCATGGTAAGGAGAAGGTCTACGGTTCGATTCCGTATTGGGGCTCTGGTGGGAGAGGTCCCCGTCGCAAGACGGGGTCCGATCGCATCAAAGCGGTGTAGCTCAGTCGGTAGAGCAAGCGGCTCATAATCGCTGTGTCACCGGTTCAAGTCCGGTCACCGCTACTGACAGTAGCCGATTGTGGGGTCGGTCCTTCGATCGGCTACTCTTTCTTGCGTTAAATCAGTCCTATCCGTTCGTCAAGGAGCACTCACGTGGCTGCCACCGACGTCCGCCCGAAGATCACGCTGGCCTGCGTGGAGTGCAAGGAGCGGAACTACATCACCAAGAAGAACCGGCGTAACAACCCGGACCGACTGGAGATGAAGAAGCACTGCCCGCGTTGCAACGCGCACACCGCGCACCGCGAGACGCGATAAATCAGGCTCGTACACGAGGCCGCCCCCGCAGTCAGGGGGCGGCCTCGTGTCGTTTCGGCCGGCCGTCGGGCCGCCGCCGATCACAGCAGTCGACAGCACATCAGCAGGAGGTGCCGGGCCATGGCGCTCGATCAGTCCTTCGTGGGGCGGACCTATCCGCCCACCGAGCCCTACGAGGTGGGGCGGGAGAAGATCCGAGAGTTCGCGGAGGCGGTGGGTGACACCAATCCGGTGTACACGGACCCGGAAGCCGCCAAGGCGTTCGGTCACCCCGATGTGATCGCCCCGCCGACCTTCGTCTTCGCGATCAGCTTCAAGGCCGCGGGCCAGGTCGTCGAGGACCCGCAGCTCGGGCTGGACTACAGCCGGGTGGTGCACGGGGACCAGAAGTTCGCCTACACCCGCCCGGTGCGGGCCGGCGACCGGCTGAGCGTCACCTCCACCATCGAGGCGATCAAGTCCCTGGCCGGCAACGACATCCTGGACATCCGTGGCGAGGTCCACGACGAGGCCGGCGAGCACGTCGTGACCGCCTGGACCAAGCTGGTGGCCCGTGCGGCCGAGGAGGCGTGAGGAACCGATGACGGCGAAGATCGCTTACGACGACGTCGAGGTCGGCACCGAGCTGCCCGCGCAGACCTTCCGGGTGACCCGCGCCGACCTGGTCCGGTACGCGGGAGCCTCCGGCGACTTCAACCCGATCCACTGGAACGAGAAGTTCGCCAAGGAGGTGGGTCTCCCGGACGTGATCGCGCACGGCATGTTCACCATGGCCGAGGCGATCCGGGTGGTCACCGACTGGACCGGCGACCCGGGTGCGGTCGTCGAGTACGGCGTCCGGTTCACCAAGCCCGTGGTCGTCCCGAACGACGACGAGGGCGCCACCGTGGAGGTCAGCGCCAAGGTCGCGGCCAAGCTCGACGACGACACCGTGCGCGTGGACCTGACGGCCATGTGCGCCGGGCAGAAGGTGCTGGGCATGTCCCGGGCGGTCGTGCGGCTGGCCTGACGGCGGCAGGCGTCCGGGCGGGCGCCGTACATGCGGTAAGGGGCGCACTCGACAGTGAGGCGCCCCTTACGCATGGAGTGGCGACCGGACGGTACGGGCCTCGGCGCACCCTTGACCAAGTTAGTGATTGAGTACTAACTTCGTATGCGTGGTCAGGATGAGTGCAGAAGAGAGGCGCGAGAGCGTCATCCGCGCGGCGACGGCCGAGTTCGCGACGGGCGGTTACCACGGCACGTCCACCGAGGCGATCGCCAGGCGTGTCGGTGTCTCGCAGCCGTACCTCTTCCGGCTCTTCCCCGGCAAGAAGGCGATCTTCCTCGCGGCCGTGGAGCGCTGCATGGCGGACGTGACCCGTACGTTCGCGGAGGCGGCCGAGGGGCTGGAGGGCGAGGAGGCCCTGCGGGCCATGGCGAACGCCTATACGGCGCTCATCACCGAGCGGCCCGAGCAGCTGCAGATGCAGATGCAGATGTTCGTCGCGGTGTCCGCCGCGGAACAGGCCGGCGATCGCGAATTCGGCGAGTCCGTACGGGCGGGCTGGATGCGCCTGTGGGACACGGTGCACCTGTCGCTGGGTGCGGAGGTCGAGGAGACGACCACCTTCATGGCGTACGGCATGCTCATCAACTGTCTGCTGGCCATGGGGTTTCCGCCCGAGCACCGGGTGTGGGAAGGGCTCTATCCGGAGGCCCGGCTCAAGGGCCGGCTGGAGAAGTGACGGGCGGGAGAGCGGCGGGTGGAAGGGGAGTCCGGTCGCGGGACGATCGCGGGGCTTTCCCATGGGTGTGAAAGTTAGTCAGCAATAACTAATTTCCAGCGGACCTCGACTGTCGGGGACGAACACGCCTCGACTGCCGGGAACGAATGAGACGCTCTGGGGGAGCGATGTCACAGCAGACCGCGGCACAGCAGACGGCGCACGGCGCACGTCGCGGGGGAACCGTGTGGGCCCTCGTCATCACCAGCGTCGCCGGATTCATGGCGGCCCTCGACAACCTCGTCGTCACGACCGCCCTGCCCTCCATCCGGGAGGACCTCGGGGGCGCGCTGGGCGACCTGGAATGGACCGTGAGCGCCTACACGCTCACCTTCGCCGTCCTGCTGATGTTCGGCGCGGCGCTCGGCGACCGCTTCGGACGGCGCCGGATGTTCCTGGCCGGGCTCGCGGTCTTCACCGCCGCGTCCGCCGCCGCGGCCATGTCGCCCGGCATCGGCTCCCTCATCGCCGCCCGCGCCGTGCAGGGCGTCGGCGCGGCGATCATGATGCCGCTGACGCTGACCCTGCTGACGGCGGCCGTGCCCGCCGCCAAGCGCGGGATGGCGTACGGCATCTGGGGCGCCGTCAACGGGCTCGCCGTCGCCTCCGGGCCGCTCATCGGCGGCAGCCTCACCGAACACATCTCCTGGCACTGGATCTTCTGGCTGAACGTCCCGCTGGGCCTGGCCCTGCTCCGGCTCGCCCGTCTGCGCCTCGCCGAGTCGTACGGCACCGGTGCCCCGCTCGACGTCCCCGGCACCCTGCTGGCCAGCGGCGGCCTCTTCGGCGTCGTCTACGGCCTGGTCCGCGGGCCCTCCGACGGCTGGACCGGCTCCCTCGTCCTGACCGGTCTGCTCGCGGGCGGTGCGCTGCTGGCCGGGTTCGTGCTGCACGGCAGCCGCGCGGCGAACCCGATGCTCCCGATGCGGCTGTTCCGCTCCCGCGCCTTCGCCGGGATCAACGCCGCGAGCATGCTGATGTTCCTCGGGATGTTCGGTTCGATCTTCCTGCTCAGCCAGTACATGCAGGGCGTGCTGGGCTACTCGCCCACCGAGGCCGGCCTGAGGATGCTGCCGTGGACCGGCATGCCGATGCTCGTCGCGCCGGTCGCCGGGATCCTCTCCGACCGCATCGGCGGCCGTCCGGTCGTCGCCACCGGCCTCTTCCTCCAGGCCGCCGGCCTCGGCTACCTGGCCTCCGTGGTCACCGCCGACGTCTCCTACGCGGTCCAGCTGCCCGGTCTGATCCTGAGCGGCATCGGGATGGCCCTCTACTTCGCCCCGGCCGCCAACCTGGTGATGTCCAGTGTCCTGCC
Organism: Streptomyces sp. NPDC002265; assembly: GCF_040296125.1. Lineage (NCBI taxonomy): Bacteria > Bacillati > Actinomycetota > Actinomycetes > Kitasatosporales > Streptomycetaceae > Streptomyces > Streptomyces sp. NPDC002265. The sequence goes on from NZ_JBEOWS010000340.1 coordinate 10,037, forward strand.
CGAGGAGCAGGGCATCGCCTCCGGCGCCAACAACGCCCTGCGCGAGGTGGGCGGTGCGCTCGGCATCGCCGTCATGGCCTCGATCTTCTCGGCCCAGGGCGGCTACGAGTCCGCCGAGTCCTTCGTCGACGGCCTGCGGCCCGCCCTGGTCACCGGCTCCGGTGTGGTGGTCCTGGCCGGCGAGCCGCGGCAACCCCGCCGCCAGTGCGCCGAACGCCCGCTCGGCCGCGGCCACCGCGTCCGGCCGCACCCGTGCCACCGGCTCCCCCTCGG
>NZ_JBEOWS010000341.1:0-10236 GCF_040296125.1 Streptomyces sp. NPDC002265
GCGGGCGGTGATCGACTCCTCCCACGTCCGGGCCGCTCGAAGGGGCCCAAAAGCGGACCCAGCCCCGTCGACCGCGCACGGCCGGGCAGCAAGCATCACGTCGTCACCGACGCCCAGGGCATCCCGCTCGCGGTGTCCCTGACCGGCGGAAACCGCAACGACGTCACCCAACTCCTGCCCCTGCTCGACAAGATCCCGGCCGTAGCCGGTGTCGTCGGCCGGCCCAGACACCGGCCCGACGCGCTTCTTGCCGACCGAGGCTACGACCACGACAAGTACCGGCGACTGCTCTGGCAGCGCGGCATCCGACCGGTCATCGCCGAACGCGGCGTCGAACACGGCTCTGGCCTGGGCGTCTTCCGTTGGGTGGTCGAGCGCACCATGTGCGCCACGAGGCGCTCTGTTTGTATCCCCGGCTGAGCCGGGAGGAACTCGGAAGGAGGTTCCTGGGCCTGATGACTTACCTGGATCCGAAAGGTGAAGGGGACAACAGCATGTCAGGAAACCAGCGACCGGGCTCAGTTGTCGGAGACGGGGTGCTGGGAGGCCCGCGCGATATGGCGAAGACTGGATTGTTTGAAGCCCAATCTCCAGCAGATGCAAGTTCTCATCCGCCGGAAGGGCAGCTGAAACCGGCGCCGCACTCTGTACGGGGTTCGATCGTGCCCCCGTGCACCTCCGGGGTGCGAAGCGATGCCCAGCGAGGGCATTCAAGGAGATGAGTGGGACGCCTAACTCGCGCTAGAACGTACAGCAGAGACGAACGTGGGATCGCCTACGGGACGCGAGTCCTATGGCGACGGAGGCCCCGTAGTAGTCGCCGGAGTCACGACCGGCCAGGGAGGACGGGAAAGCCGTCCACATCGGGCGAAGGGGGCTAGGTGACTCGGACACATCAGACCCGGGAGGTATGCGAAATGCAGATCGCCGCAACGGCGCTGGGTGTCCTGCGCGGGCAGCCTGAGCCGCTCACGCTGTAGTCACTGGAGAGCCGGATGACAGGGAAACCGTCACGTCCGGTTCGGCGGGAGGCCGCGCGGAAAAGGATCTGCCACGGCAGACACCTCACCGCGCGGCCGACCCATCCGCCTGGCTCCACGGCTTTCGACGCTTACGCATCCGATGGGAGCGACGCGATGACATCCACGAGGCCTTCCTCGGCCTCGCCACCTGCCTCATCACCCACCGACACGTCCAACGCCTTTGTTAGGACCTCTAACCTCGCCGTTTCACTTGGGGACGGCTGGCTTGGGGGCTGAAACGCGAAAGTGCCTTCCTGACCTGGGACGATGAACCTTGCTGAGGGGTTCTGTCGGTCCAGGCGGAGGGCACTTTCTACGTGCAGGGTATCGGGTTGCGTCCCAAGGTCCATGTCAGTGCCGATGGTTCGGGGGTGGTCGGGCATGCCGGGGCACGGTTGCTGGCGGATCTTGCCGATGCCACGGGGCTGAGTGCCGCGTACTCCGCTGCTCTCAGGCCGCTTCGGCCGCGCGGGACCGGGCACGACCCGGGACGGGTCGCCACCGATCTCGCGGTGATGCTCGCCGACGGCGGTGAGGCGATCGCGGATCTGGCCGTGCTGCGGGACCAGCCGGGGGTGTTCGGCCCGGTCGCCTCCACGCCCACGGCTTGGCGTTTGCTCGCCGACACCGACGAGGCCGCACTCGCCGCACTGCGAGCGGCCCGCGCCTCGGCCCGGGAAGTCGCCTGGATGCAGGCCGCCGAGACCGGCGAGGGCATACCTGCCGCTCGGGCCGGCGGGCGAGAACTTCCCGGTTTGGTCCTGGACCTCGACGCCACGCTGGTGACCTGCCACTCCGAGAAAGAGCAGGCCGCACCCACCTACAAGGGCGGCTTCGGCTTCCACCCGCTGCTGTGTTTCCTCGCGAACACCGGCGAGGCCGTGTCGGGACGGCTACGGCCCGGGAACTCCGGAGCCAACACCGCCGCCGATCACATCGCGGTGCTCGACCAGGCACTCACGCAGATCCCCGACGCCCACCGGCACGGCACCGACATCCTCATCCGCGCCGACAGTGCCGGATCCGCGAAAGCCTTCCTCACCCACATCCGCGACCTGCGGAAACGAGGAATCCGTACCTTCTTCTCCGTCGGATACGCCATCACCGAGCCCGTCCGCCGCGCGATCCGCTCGATGCCCGACCGCCTCTGGCATCCCGCCCTGGACCAGGACGGCACCCTGCGTGACGGCGCCGAGGTCGCCGAGCTGACCGGCATGGTCGATCTGGAGGGCTACCCGGCCGGCACCCGCATCATCATGCGCCGCGAGCGGCCGCACCCCGGAGCCCAGCTGTCCCTGTTCGACCAGGACGAGGGCCTGCGGCATCAGGTGTTCCTCACCGACACCCCGTACTCCGGGGGCGGCTCCGCCCAGTTCCTGGAGGTCCGCCACCGCGGGCACGCCTGCGTCGAGGACCATATCCGGTGCGGCAAGACCACCGGCTTCGGCCGCTTCCCCTCCCGCCACTTCGGCGTCAACGCCGTCTGGCTCGAACTCAGCCTCACAGCGATCGACCTGCTGGCCTGGACCCGCGTCCTGCTGCTGGACGGGGAGCTGGCCACTGCCGAGCCGAAGAAGCTCCGCTACCGACTGCTGCACGTCGCCGCCCGCCTCACCCGCGGCGGCCGACGCCTGTGCTTGCGGATATCGGCGACCTGGCCGTGGAGAAACGAACTGGTTGCAGCCTTCCACCGTCTGACCGCGCTGCCCCGTCCGGCCGGCTGACCAGCAACCACCCTGCCCGCTCACGACCCGAAGGACTCCGGAGAACCCGACCACCGCGCCGGGATTCCGCCATGCCCGAGCACCGAAATCGTTTCGGCCACCCCACAGTTGTCCCTCAGCGACGCTTCATCGCCCCAACCGAAACGGCGAGGCTAACTGGGGTATCGCCGAGGTAAGCCCAAAAGGGGCCACGGGATGATCTTGCTCCATGAATGAGCCCGGCGGCAGGGGCCGTCCTCGTCAGCGTGTCGCCGGGGCCCCGGCCTCGGTGCGCGGCTCGGGAAGCGCGCCGTCGGTGTGGAGGGTGGCGAAGTCGGCGTGGGCCTGCTCGACGGCTTCGGGGTACGCCTCGCGCTTGGCGTGCTCGGCGAGCGCCCGGTAGATGCTGGCGACGGAGGGGCTCTGTCCCTTGCGCTTGCCGGTGGGGATGATCAGGTCGGGCTGGATCTGCTCGACCGTCTCGCCGAGTGCCCGGCGTCGCAGGACGGTGTGCAGCATGTCCTCGGTGATGACCGGCGGCCGGCCGCCGTGCTTTCCCTTGCGGGCCGCGGCGTCGAGCCCTTCCAGCGTGGACTCCCGGATGTTCTCCCGCTCGGTCTCCGCCATCGCCGCGAAGAACGCGAACAGCAGCCTGCCGTGCCCGCTGGGGTCGTACATGCCCGCCAGCGGTCCGGCGAGCATCTCCAGCACCAGGCCGTGGGCGGACAGGTGGTCGGCGAGCGCGGTGAGTTCGGCGGTGTCGCGGCCGAACCGCTTCATCTCGTAGACCGTGAGGATTACCCGGCAGTGCGGGGCGTGGGCCTTGATCTCCCGGGCGGCGCTCAGCGCGGCCTCGAATGCGGGGCGGACCCGCACCCGGGTGCTGATCTTCTCTGCGAAGATCTTGTCCCGGGGGATGTTCTTGGAGGCGAGCGCGTCGAGTTGGGAGTCGAGTTCCTGGCCGAGGGGCGAGCAGCGCGCGTAGCCGATCCGGATGTCGGCGGTCGGGGTGTCGGAATCGATCGGCGAGGGGACACCGACGCCGCCGGCCGCAGCACCCGGCTCTGCGCCGCGTACGGCGATCGCCGCGGACAGCAATGCGCTGTCCGGCTCCACCCACAGACGGCAGACGGCAGACCCGGGAGACGGTCCACGTCGTCGCCAGCCCCAAGCCCCACCAGGCCAGCCCTGCACCGACAGTGCGCCACAGGCAATGGCCGCTCCACGAAACCTGCCCGGCGGCGGCCGACCCCGACACGGTCAGCACGATGTCGGCCTGCACATCGACCGCGGCTGTATTCACCGTGGATGGCGAGCGCCGCGCCGCGGCTGGCGAGGGCCTGAGCCGCGGATCGCGAGGGCCTGCCGATCGTGTGGAACAGCGCGGAACGGAATGGAACGCCCATCCCTTAGGTGGTCACAAGGGGCTGCACAGGCCGCGCACTCCGGAAGGTGCGCGGCCACGAACGGGTCGGCTCCACCGAATCAACACATGGGCAGAGAACCGGGACAGGGATGAACATTTCGAGAAAGAGCCGACTGTTCGCAGTGGTCGGGGCCTTGGCGGCCTCGCTGGCCATGTCCGCAGGCACCGCGTCGGCCGGCGCGCCCGCAGGGGCCGCTGACCGCGCGGCGACCGCGCAGACCTTCAGCATCACCGCCGACGACCAGCAGAACCAGTTCGTCCAGGCCGTCGGCACCCCCAACGCGACGGTGATGATCGCGGGAACCGTGAATCTCAACCTGAGCGGCCTTTCGGCCATACCCGTGGCGCCCGGGGTCCGTATCATCGGCGACCGCACGGTCGTCGCGCGAGGGCCGCGCGTCTTCACGACGACGTTCCCGCGCACGCTGTTCACGATCGGCGACAGCAACGGCGGCACCGCGGACAACGTACGGATCAGCGGGATCAGGTTCGACGGCGGCGCCCCGATGGACCCCGCCGCGTCGGTGGGCACCACGGACGCCAACGGGATCGACATCTGGTCCAGCCAGAACGTGGAGATCGACCACAGCGAGTTCGCCCGGTGGCGCGGCGCGGCGATCAACCTGCAGGATCCGGGCAACCGGATCAACCGCGCCAACGCGGACACGGTGTGGGTGCACGACAACTACATCCATGACAACCAGCACCCCACCATGGACGGCATCGAGGACGCGTTCGGCAACCACCACGGTGCCGGCTACGGGGTCGCCCTGAACAACGGCGCCTACGCGCTGATCGAGAAGAACGAGTTCCAGGCCAACCGTCACTCGATCGCCGGTGACGGCCGGCCCGGCACCGGGTACCTGGTGTACCGCAACCTCATGGAGTCGCCCGGGCTCGGCTTCTCCCTGCTGGGCTGGGACCACTACGAGCACCTCATCGACATGCACGGCCGTGGGGACTGCTCCAACTACCAGTGCGGGCCGGCCGGCGAGTACGCCGACATCGCCTACAACTCCTTCCCGTCCACCAACTCGACCGAGATCAAGCTGCGCGGCACTCCCACCGACGGCTTCAACGTCGAGAACAACGTCTTCGCCCACACCGTCAGGTGGTCGACGACGTTCACCAACGGCGCCCTGGACCAGACCGAGAGCGGTCTGCACGACAACGGCGGCAACATCCTGGGCGCGAACCGGGACAACCAGCGCACCTGCGACTTCGACGGCGACGGCGTCACCGACCCCTTCATGACCACGGGCCTGACCTGGTGGTACGCCACCAGCGCCGGCGACCAGCACTGGGTGTACCTCAACCAGTCGAACGAGCGTATCGCCGACCTCCGGTTCCGCGACGTCAACGGCGACGGCCTGTGCGACGCCACCTCGGTCAACACCGGCAAGGTCTATTACACCCACCGGCAGACCGAAGACTCGGTACGTCCCAGCAACGGAATGCCCGTGGTCACCCCCGTCCCCGGTTCCTCGGTCGCCATGGCCTCCCAGAACGAGACGGACGCGACGAAGGGGGTCCAGGCGTTCACCGTCGACGCGCAGGGCGGGCTCTACACCACCCACATCGTCCCTGGGCAGCCGGCCCCGGACTGGACTCCTGAGTACGACACCCCGGCCCGGCTGACGTCCGTGGCGGCGGCGACCAACGCCGACGGGCGGATCGAGTTGTTCGCGCTCGACCGGAACGGGCTGATCTACTCGCGCACGCAGACGAGTCCCGGTTCGAGCACGTGGTCGGCGTGGAGGACCCTCGACGGGATTCTCAATTCGATCTCCGTGGCGCGCAATCAGAACGGAACCCTCCAGATCTTCGGCACCAACTCCGCCGGTACGATCTGGACCCGCTCCCAGCAGCAGCCGTCGGTCGACAACTGGAACGGCTGGCAGCAGATGGACGGCCTCCTGAACAAGATCGTCGCGGGAACCCACGCGGACGGGACGATCGAGATCGACGGCTTCAACTTCAACGGCACCCCGTTCCACCGCAGACAGACCACCGTCAACGCCACCAGCCCCGGGTCCGGCTGGTCGCCCTGGGCCCAGATGTTCACGAATCAGGGCGTGCTCACGGACATCTCCATAGCCCCCACCTATTACCAGGAGTTCGCGTTCTTCGGTGTCGTCGGTGGCGCGGCGTACCAGAACACCGAGGTGTCTTGGGGTGCCTACAACACGGGCGGGTGGCACGCCCTCCCGTACGGCAGCGGCATCCACAACGTCGCCGCGCAGCGGTGCGGCACCGACGTCCTCCTGATCGGTGTCACTGCCGACGGGAAGACCGAGATCAACCAGATCGGGGGCGGGTTCATCGGTGGTGATTACGGGTGGAGCCTGATCAACGGTGCAACGGCGCGTGCCACCTGATCCGCGTACTCCGGTCAACGGTGGATCTGCCGATCGAGGAGAGACACCAAGTGAGTGAGGAGCCGTTGCTCTGTCGTTCATGGTGACCGTGAGTTCGAGGTCGTCGATTCGGCCGGGTGACCCCCTGGCCGGCTGAGCACGGAACCGAGGCCTCCCGTAGCTCGTGGGTGTCGCATCCCATCGAGCTACGGGAGGCCCCGGTGCCTCAGCCCTCCGCGCCGACGCCGATACCGACGCCGATGTCGCCCAACTCGTCTCCCCCGAGCCGGGTTTGCCTCGCTCACCGGTTCGGGAATGCCGGGGAACAACCGGACCGGCGGTGCCACAGACGGTCAGAAATCGATCTCCGGTGATCGGTGAAGCGCCTGTAGGATCGGCATATTTCTGAGACGGGTGTGTTGGCCGGGGGGGCAGAGGCGCCGGAGAGCGGTGCATGTTCCGTCTCGATACTTCGGGAGGGTTCAGTTGACTCGTCATGGTTCCGCACGCCCAAGTCTGGTTGCCGCCATAGCGATCGTATCCCTGTCGCTGGCCGTCGGTCCGGCTTCCTGGACCGCTTCCGCCGCCGTCGCGACGTTCACCGAGACCACGATCGCCCCGACCATGCGTGTCACACCGGGCTCAGGCTCTGTGGTGAGCGTCGGGCCTTCCGGGTTCCTGCACAGCGCCCTCAGCAGGAACGCTCCCTTCGGACTCGAGTGGACCGGCACGGACGGCTCGACCCGAAAGCTTGAGGGCACTGGGCTGTACGACCCCGTGGAGTACTACGGCACGGCATCGGACGTCGTGGCGCTGCGGCCCGACGGGGGCACGGGCGATGTACTGCTGCGGAACATGGTCACCGACGAGACCACCACTGTCACCATCCCTCAGGGGCAGAAGTACAGCAGAACGATCGGGACCACCGTGGTGACCCAGGGCGGAGGTACCGTCGACAAGTGGACCGAGCTTCATCTGCTGAACAACGAGAACGGGACCACGGTGGACCGTCGTGTCACAGGCCTTCCGGAGGGGGCCAGCGGCATCGGTATCGGACGGGCCGGCGTCCACGGGTTCATCTCACTTCTGAGCGTCCCCGGGGAAGAATCCGTACAGTACGCCTGGGTAGATCTCCGTACCGCGGAAGCGACGCCTCTGCCCTACGGCACGGTGACCGCGCTCCATGTGGTCACCCGTCGCGTCGGCGGCGTGCGGATCTATGAGCAGGGCCGGTTCGACACCCCCCAGCACGAGGTTCAGGTCGACCTCAAGGACGCCATGGTGCTCGGCGTCGTCGGCAACTCGTTGATCGTGGGCCGCTACGACTCCTCGCTCGGCAAGAAGGAGTACCAGGCGTCCATCTGGAAGGTCGTGGCCGTGCCCTTCGACGGTTCCGCCGAGCGCACACTTCTCGCCCGTGCGGTGGCGGACAGGATTGCTGTCCGGCCGGACGGCGGCCTTCAACTCGTCGGCGGCCAGTCCGCGCAGGACTACGGCTGGCAGGACATCACTGCCGGAGCGGACGCCGTGCCGTACGCGACGCGTGTGCTCCGCATCCTGCCGGTCCCGATGCAGCTCCAGCGGCTTACGCTCGATCACGGCACCGTCACGACTCTGGAGTACGGCGATCGAGTCACCTCCGCGTACCGCCGCCGACTGGCCGAGGCGGCGCCCGGATACGGCGAGCGTGTGCCGGGCGGCAGCCTGCCGACCCCGTACAACCAATGCAGCGCCGTCAACGGTCTGTGCCCCGAGTTGTATCCCACCGGGGACGGCCGGACCGTGTACCGCGGGGCAGTGACCGTGAACGGTGCCTGGCAGCCCAAGCTGTTCGTCGTCGGCAAGGGCGAGGCGTTTCCCGGAAACCCGATCGAAACGGGCCTCCAGGATTCCTTCGACAGCGCCCAGCCCCAGACGAGGATCCTGGGGTCATCCGAGAACCTGGTACTGGTCGGCGGAACCCCTGCCGGCGGCGGCCACGAACTCCGGGTCGTCGACATCGACTCCGGCAAGGTCCTGCACAAGGAGCCGTACCGGACGGGTGCCCTCTGGGGGACCAGCCTGTGGACCTCGGCCCCGGGCGGCACAGTCACCGCCAAGGACGTGCGCACCGGGACCTCGCTGACATCTTTCGCCGTGAGCACCAAGTGCACCTCCATGGTCGATCTGCAGGCCGTCGGCCGATGGCTGTACTGGATGTGCAACGTCACCGATGCCCCGAATGCGGCAGGCGTGTACGACCTTCAGGCCAAGAAGAACATCCCGCTGCCCTCGGTCGGGCAGGCCTACCTCGGCGACAGTGTCGTCGCCGTCCGCGGCGAGCACGGGCTGAGTGTCTACGGCCTGCAGACAGGAACGGCCGTCCAGCGGTGGACGACCGACGCCGCGGGACTCGTGGCGCTCGACCCACGCAGCGGTGACCTCGCGTATTCGACGCTGGACCAGGCCGTCCACGTCCTCAGCACCGGGCGCCCCGAGGCCGCGCTGGTCTCTCCCTACCGGAACGTCTCCGCGCGGGTGGAGACGGACGCGACGCCGCTCTCCTGGCGCGGCGAATGGTGGCTGTCCGAAGCGGCGGCTTCCTGGAAGCTGGAGATACGCCACAGGGCGACGGGCCGCGTGGTCGCGACGCGCGGGGGCGGACCGGCCACGTACTCGATCGCGACAACGTGGGACGGCCGTGGCACGACGGGCGAACTGCTCGCCAACGGCTCGTACACCTGGACGCTGACGGCTGTGCCGGCGGACGGGCAGGGCACGGCGTTGGTCCAGTCCGGCGCGGTCCGGCTGACGGGTGGCGCGGCGGTGTGGCGGGACCACGTCGGCGGCTCGTCGCTGCCGGACGGTGTCGGCGACCTGCTGACTCTGACCTCCTCGGGGTCGCTCACCTTCCATCAGGGGGACGGGGCCGGGAAGCTCTCCGGGACGCTGTCGGCGAGCGGCTGGCCGGCCTCGGTCCGAGCCGTGCCGCTCGGCGACCTCAGCGGCGACCGCTGCAACGACGTCCTGATCCGGCTGAGCAGCGGCGCCCTGCGCCTGTACAAGCCGGGCTGCGGGGCGGCGCTGAAGCCGTCGACGCCGTACACCACCCTCGCCGGCGGCGGCTGGAATCAGTACGACGTCCTGACCGCACCCGGTGACGTGACCAAGGACGGCCGACCCGACCTGATCGCCCGCAACACTTCGACGGGTGCCGTCTACCTCTACAAGGGCACCGGCACCGGCAAGCTGTCCTCCCGCGTCAAGCTCTACGACAACTGGAAGGGTTACAAGAAGATCGTCGGCGCCGGAGACCTCAACGGCGACGGCATCGGCGACCTCCTCCTCCAGGACAAGGCCAACAACCTCTACCGCGTCTTCGGCAGCGGCAAGGGAACCTTCGCGTCACGGGTGAAGATCGCCAGCAACTGGGGCGGCTCGTACAACACGGTCGTCGGCGTCGGGGACATCACCGGCGACGGCAGGGCCGACATCGTCGCCCGGGACACCGCGGGGACCCTCTACCGGCAGAACGGCACCGGCAACGGCGCCTTCGGCTCCCGTACGAAGATCGCGAGCGGCTGGACCGGCTACAAGGGGCTCTTCTAACTTGATCTTTAACCTGTGCGGCGTGGTCGTGGGGTAGTTGACTTCTTCGTTCGCTGTTTCGCGGGTTGTGTCTTGCGGGGTGTGTGCACGTCGTGGCGGGGTGTGGGCCGGGTGTTCTTTCTGCCTGGGGGGCGTCCGGG
>NZ_JBEOWS010000342.1:0-10205 GCF_040296125.1 Streptomyces sp. NPDC002265
GTGATCTTCCTTTCTGCTGTTACACCCGCGCCCCCCCAAACGAGCTGCGGGGCCCGGGGGTGCGCCGCCCCCCGTCTGCGTTCCCAGGCGGTCCGCAGCAGGGGCTCTCCCGCCGACTCCGGTCTCCCCTCAGCCTCAGAGCTGGACGGGCAGGTGGCGGGGGCCGCGAAGCATGGCGTTCTGCCGGTAGGGGGGCGGGTCCTGGACCAGGTGTGCCGTGCCGAGGTGGGGGATCAGCGCGCCGAGCGCAGCCTCGGCTTCGATACGGGCGAGTGGCGCGCCGAAGCACAGGTGGATACCGCTGCCGAAGCCGACGTGCTGGTTGTCCGGGCGGGTGGGGTCGAACCGGTCGGGTTCGCTGAACCGCATGGGATCGCGGCTGCCCGAGGCCAGCGCCAGGATGACGGACGTGCCGCCGGGGATCGTGGTGCCGGCGACGTCGATGTCGACGAGGGGAACCCGCTCGCGCATGTGGACCGGCGGCTCGTAGCGCAGCAGTTCCTCCACTGCTCGCGGCAGCAGGCCGGGTTCCTCGCACAGACGGCGCAGCTGGTCGGGCTGGCGCAACAGGGTGAGGACGCCATTGGTGATCAGATTGACCGTGGTCTCGTGTCCGGCGATGAACAGCAGGATGGTGTTGATCGCGAGGTCTTCCTCGCTGAGCCGTACGGCCGGGTCCGGTTCGTTGACCAGGTCGGAGAGCATGTCGCCGGTGGGCCGACCGCGGCGCTGTTCGGCGAGCCGGAGCAGGTACAGGCCCATCTCCTGCCGTGCCTGGTCGGCCGCCTGCTCCCGTTCGGCGGTGTCACCTTCGGGTCCGATGTCGGCGGACGCGACGAGGGTGTCGGTCCAGTCCTGGAAGAGCTGTTCGTCCGTGTGCGGGATGCCGAGCAGGCGGCAGATCACGGTCACGGGCAGGGGGTAGGCGAAGTCGTCGACGACGTCGATCTGCTTGCCCTCCTGGAACACCTCCGCCAGTTCCTTGGTCAGCTGGACGATCTCGCCGCGCATGGAGTCGACCCGGCCAGGACTGTGCGGCGGCCCGAACGGCCGCATGGTCGAGTTGCGCAGCCGGTGGTGCTCGGGGTCGTCGAGCCGCAGGAACGGCGGTTGTCGATTCACCGGGTACGGAGCGGGAGCGGTGCGCGAGCGCGGATCGGCACTCATCCGGGGGTCGTGCAGCAGCGCGACGATCTCGTGGTAGGTGCCGATCAGGTAGCTGCCGTCCGCCTGCCGCACCGCGGGCCCGGCCTCGCGGAGTTCGGCGTACAGCGGGTAGGGGTCGGGGCGGTTGGCGTAGTCGGTGATCCGGGCCAGCAGGGTGTCGGAGGCCATGGTGGCTCCTTGCGGTGGGGCGGGACGTGGGTCAGCCGGGCTGCACCAGCGTCAGCCGGCGATCCGGCAGGTAACCGGTGACCGCGACGGTGGGGCCGTGCGACAGCCCTCTGGGATCCGGCACGTCGGACGGCATCGGGATGTCGGCCGCGATCGCGCGGTCCTGGGCGCCGGGCGGGGGCGGGAACGGAGCAGCCGTCTCGATCAGGCGCCGGTAGTAGTCGAGCGACTTGGCCATGTCGACGGTGACGGCGGCGGTGACCCGTCCCTGGTAGCCGTAGACCATGGCCAGACGACGCGCCTCCAGGGAGCCCTGGGCGATGATCACGTGGTCGGAGTAGGTGGGTACGCCCACCGATTTGATGTTGAGCCCGAACTGGGTCGACCAAAACGACGGGACGGTCAGGTGCGGGCGCTGCAGGGGGCCCGGATTGAGCATGTTGTGTGCCGCCACCTCGGCCTGGTCGACCGCGTTGCCCCAGTGTTCCAGGGAGAGCATCTGGTAACCGAACAGCGGGTGGGGGAAGCGGGAGACGTCACCGGCCACGAAGACGTCGTCGGTGACGATTCCGTACATGTTGAAGGCCCGGCACCCGGCGTCGCAGGCGATCCCGCGCGGACCCGCCGCCAGTCCGGACTCCGCCAGCCACTCGACGTTGCGTACCGCGCCGAGGGCCACGACGCACACGTCGGCCTCGACGCGGCTGCCGTCGGACAGCTCCGCACCGGCGAAGCTGCCGTTCCCGCGCAGGGCGGTGACCGTCACCCCCGTGCGCAGATCCACGCCGTGGTTGCGCTGCATGGCGGCCGCGAGCTTTCCCAGGGTGCCACCGAGCGCCCCCACCAGAGGTGCGGGGCCGCGTTCGGCGACCGTGACCTCCAGCCCCCGTTCCCGGCAGGCCGAAGCGATCTCCGAGCCTGTGAAGCCGCCGCCGATCACCAGCACGCGCTCCGGCCCGGCGGCCAGCCGGCGGGCCAGTCCTCCGGCGTCCTCGCGGGTGCGCAGGGTGAACACCCCGTCCAGGGTGGCTTCCTCCCGGTTGGGCCAGGGCCGCGCCCGGGTGCCGGTGGCGATCAGCAGCCGGTCGTACGGCAGTGACTCGCCGCCCTCCAGCCGAACCTGTTTCGCGAGCAGGTCCACGCCGGTGGCGCGCACGCCCAGCCGCCAGTCGGCGTCCGGGTCCCGGCGCATCGGCAGTCCGGTGGTGTCCGCCGTCGCCCGGCCGAGCAGCACCTGCTTGGACAGCGGCGGCCGGTCGTAGGGCGGGTGAGGTTCGTCCCCGACCACGGTCAGGGAGCCGGTGAAGCCTTCTTCGCGCAATGCCTCCGCGGCCCTGAGCCCGGCCAGCGACGCGCCGACGATGACGATACGGCCGTCCTTGAGGTCACCGGGCACGGGTGCCCACCTCCTCGCCGAGGAGGATGGCCTGGACCGGGCACGCCGCCGCGGCCTGGCGCACGCGCTCGACCTGGTCGTCGGGGACGGCCGTGGCGTACAGCAACCCTTCCTCGCCGTGCAGTTCGAACACCTCCGGCGCGAGGAAGACGCACTGCGCATAACCCTGGCAGCGCGTGAGATCCACAACGGTCTGCATCCCCACCACTCCCTCCGTCGTCTCGCCCCTCGTTTCCAGAATGGGACCGGACTCGGGCGTCCGCACTCCACGGCTGCGGGCCCCGTGCCGTGTGGCAGCACGGCAACCGGTCGAGAAGGCCGGCATCCTCGCCTCTCATGGCGAGGAGCATGTCAACCGTGCGCGGGTGCCGGCGCTACGGCCGGAACGCGCAGGCGTCCGTCGTGCACCTCGGCGATCCGGTCGGCGGCGGTGAGGTGGGCGCGGTCGTGGGTGACCAGGACGGTGGCGGTGGCCTGCCGATGGGTGAGGCGGGTGATCAGATCGATGACGGCGGCACCTCGCTCGTGGTCGAGGGCGCTGGTGGGTTCGTCGACCAGGAGCACGGTGGGGTCGTTCATCAGGGCGCGCGCGATGTTGACGCGCTGGCGCTGACCTCCGGAGAGCTGATGGGGCCGCCGAGCGGCCTGGTCGGCCAGGCCGACGGCGTCGAGGAGTTCCATCGCCCGCGCGTGGGCCGTACGGGGTCTGCGGCCGTCGATCCGTGCCATGACCTGGAGTTGTTCGGCGGCGGTGAGGGAGGGCAGCAGGTTGGGCTGCTGGAAGACGATGCCTATCTTGTGGCGGCGCAGTGCGGTGAGTTCACCGCGGGTCAGACCGGTGGTGCTGCGGCCGTCGATGGTGACGGTGCCGGTGTCGGGGGTGGTCAGGGTGGCGGCGACCGCGAGAAGGCTGGACTTGCCGGAGCCGGAGGGGCCCACCACGGCGGTCAGGCTGCCCCGGGGAACATCGAGCGTGACCTGGTCGAGGGCGGTCAGGCGGGTGTCGCCGTCGGGGTAGGTGAGGGTGATGTCGGTCAGGTTGAGGCTCATCGGGCGCTCCCCAGGGCGGTCAGCGGGTCGACGGAGGTGATGCGGCGGATGGACAGGGCGGCGCCGAGCGTGCCGAGGAGGATGATCACGGCGGCCGGGACCAGGACGGTGGCGGGGGTGAGCAGGAACGGCACGGCGCTGCCGGTCACCAGGGCGCCGACGGCGGCCGCGATACCGGTGCCGATCAGGGTGCCGCCGGCGAGCAGGACGACGGCCTGTCCGAGGGCGTCCTTGAGCAGGTCGGCGGTGGAGGAGCCCAGGGCCTTGAGGACGGCGACATCGCCGCTGCGCTGGATGGTCCAGACGGTGAAGAAGGCCCCGATGACCAGGGCGGAGATGGCGAAGAGGAAGCCGCGCATCAGTTGCAGGGAGCCGTTCTCGGAGGTGTAGGAGCCGATCGCGGACAGTGAGGCCTCGGTGGAGACCGTCCTGGTGCCGGCCCGACGGTCGATGGCGGCCACATCGGCCCGGGACGTGGTGTCCAGGGCGATGACGGTGGCGGTCGGGCCCGTCGTGGTGCCGGTCGGCGGTGCGGTCTTCTGCCAGGTGTCCAGGCTGGTCCAGACGACCGGGGTGTGGCTGAAGTGGGCGTCGCCGTCGACGGAGGCCACCTTCAGTCGCCGGCCTGCCAGCGTGAGGGAGTCGCCCGTCCGCACGCCGAGGCTTTCGGCGGCCGCGGTGGACAGCACCACCGCGCTGTCGCCGATCTTGCCGCTGTCCGGGGCGAGGCGGGAGCCGGGCTCGACGCCGAAGGCGGAGACACCGGCGCTCCTGTCCCCGGCGGTGGCCTTGGTCGTGGTGATCCCCAGCGGTTCGGCGCTCTCGACACCGGGTGCCGCGGACCACTGCTGCCATTGGCGCCGGGTGACGGTGGAGTCGGCGTACGACAGACCCTGCCCGCCGGTGGGCGCCTGGAAGGCGATCCTGTCGGCCGGCAGCCCCGTGATCGCGGAGATGTTCTGCCGGCCCAGTCCGGCGGTCAGTCCGGACAGCAGTCCGACCAAGAGGGTGATCAGCACGATGACGGTCCCCATCAGGGCGAAGCGCCCCTTGGCGAACTTCAGGTCTCTCCAGGCGAGAAACACGGCGTTGGCCTGTCCTTTGCGACGGTGGAAGCGGTACGGCTCCACCGTCGCGGTCACCCCCTCCTGCGCGCGTCTGGCGCAGGACCGCACTTGGCGGGCCGAAAGGCGGGACGCAGGTTCCAACTTTCGACAGAGGCCCCGGAACGCCGGTCTCCGTAACCTGGGACGCACTGTGAACACCGCTGCCCCCGCCCTGACCCCGACCACCCGTGCCCTGGCCTGGTGCCTGCACCTGCTGGTCATCGGCCTGCTCGCGCTGGCCGCCGGCCGGGCCGTGGCCGACGGCCGGCCCCACGCCGGAGCGATCGTCGCCGCATCGGCGGCGTGCGCCCTGGTGTACGCGGTCGGGCCCGTACTGCCGGGCGTACGCCGCTCGCGGCGGGCCGCCGTGCTGTGGCTGGCCGCCGTGGGCGCCTGCTGGCTGGTGCTGCTCGTCCTGTCCCCGGACGCCGTATGGGTGGCCTTCCCGCTGTATTTCCTCCAGCTGCATCTGCTGCCGCGCCGCGCCGGACTGGTGGCGGTCGTCGCCACCGCCGCGGCCGCCGTCGCGGGCTTCGCCGCCCACCAGCACTCCTTCAGCCCCGCCATGGCCATCGGCCCCGCGATCGGCGCCGCCGTGGCGGTCGCCGTGGTCTGGGGGTATCAGGCTCTGTACCGCGAGAGCGAGCGCCGCCGCAGACTGATCGAGGAACTCACCGCCACCCGCGCGGACCTGGCCGCCGCCCAGCACACCGCCGGGGTGCTGGCCGAACGCGACCGTCTGGCCCGCGAGATCCACGACACCCTCGCCCAGGGCCTCTCCAGCATCCAACTGCTGCTGCGCGCCGCCGAACGGGCACTGCCCCAGGCACCGCAGAACGCGGCCCGCTATGTCGAACAGGCCCGCCAGGCCGCCGTCGACAACCTCGCCGAAGCCCGCCGTTTCGTCGCCGCGCTCACCCCGCCCACGCTGGAGGGTTCCACTCTGGCCGACGCCCTGGAACGTCTGTGCACCACCACGTCCGCCCGGCACCGGCTCACCGTACGTTTTCACCTCACCGGCGACCCCGTCCCGCTTGCCACCGCGTACGAGGTCGCGCTGCTCCGTATCGCCCAGTCCGCCCTGGCCAACACGGTTCGCCACGCCGAGGCCACCACCGCCGACATCACCCTCGGCTACCTCGGTGACCGCGTCGCCCTGGACGTGGCCGACGACGGGCGCGGCTTCGATCCAGCCGGCCTGCCCGCCCCCGACCCCGAGGCCGGCGGGTTCGGGCTGGCCGCCATGCGCGCCCGCGCCCACGCGCTAGGCGGCACCCTCACCGTCGAATCCGCCCCCGGCCACGGCACCGCCCTGGCCGCCCGGCTGCCCCTGACCCGACCTTCCGAGACCCAGCCCGAGGCCCGCCCGTGACCGACACCCCCATCCGTCTGCTCCTGGCCGACGACCATCCCGTCGTACGGGCGGGGCTGCGCGCCGTACTGGAGACCGAACCCGGCCTCGTCGTCATGGCCGAAGCCGCCACCGCCGAGGAGGCCGTCACCCGCGCCGCCGAAGGCGACATCGACGTCGTACTGATGGACCTGCAGTTCGGCAGAGGCATGGGCGGCGCCGAGGCCACCGCCCGGATCACCGCCAGGCCGGGCGCCCCGCGCGTGCTGATCGTCACCACCTACGACTCCGACGCCGACACCCTGCCCGCCATCGAAGCCGGTGCCACCGGCTACCTCCTGAAGGACGCCCCGCCCGAGGACCTGGCCGCGGCCGTACGCACCGCGGCCACGGGACGTACGACGCTGGCGCCGACGGTCGCGGACCGGCTGATGAACCGGCTCCGCGCCCCCGGCACCGCCCTGACCCGGCGTGAGACGGAGGTCCTCACCCTGGTCGCCGAGGGCCTGTCCAACCAGGCCATCGGCGACCGGCTCCACCTGACCGAGGGAACCGTCAAGTCCCATCTGGCCCGCGTCTACGCCAAACTCGACGTCGACTCACGCACCGCCGCCGTCGCCACCGCCACCGACCTCGGTCTCATCCGCCGCTGACCGCGCCGGGCGACCGTCGCACCGCGCCCGGCCTCGTTCCGACGATGCCCGCCGACCTCGTCAGAACTCCTCCTCGACGGTCTCGTCGACCGGTTCGGGCCGCGGCCGGTCAGGAGGTCGGTCGCGGGACCCGCCCCGTCGCCTCGGCTTCCTTCGGCGCCGCGGGTGCCGTCTGCTTCGGGCCCCGGCCCCGCCCTCGGCTGAGCTGCACCCCGACCGCCGCGGTCGCCAGGCCCAGCGCCGCGGCCGTGTACCAGACGATCCGGAAGTCGTGGTGCGAGGTGGCGTCGGCATGGGAGCCGACGGCCGCGACCAGGAGGGCGACGCCGATCGTGGCCGAGATCTGGCGCACCGAGTTGACCAGCGCCGACCCGGTCGCCGCACGGTGTCCCGGCACGGCCTGCACACCGGCGGCCACCAGGGTGCCCAGGGCCAGGCCCACTCCCGCACCGGTCAGCAGCTGGCTGGGCAGCAGCTCACTCGCGTAGTCCGGGGTGACCGACGCGAAGACCGCGAACCAGACCATGCCACCGGCGAAGAGCACGCCGCCCGCCGCGATCAGCGGTCCCTGACCGAAGCGCTGCGCGGTGCGGGTGGTCAGCACGGTGACGATCGGCACGAGCGCGGGACCGGGAGCCAGGGCGAGACCGGTACGCAGCGCGCTCCAGTGCCAGACCTCCTGACACCACAGCACGTTCGACAACAGCATGATCGAGAAGGCCACGCCGAACAGGAGGCTGCCCGCGCTCGCCGCACCGAAGCGCGGCAGCCGCAGCAGGTCCAGTTCGAACAGCGGACGGGGGTGCCGCCGGGACCGGAGCAGGAACGCGACGCCGGCGATCACGGCGACGGCCAGCAGCAGTACGATCGCGCCGCTGGTCCAGCCCCGGTCGGGGGCCTGCACCAGCGCCCCGGACAGCGACGCGATCGAGACGATGACCAGCAGGGCGCCGACGAGGTCGGGCAGCGGCCCGGTCTCCTGCGCGGCCGGCTTCGGCAGCGCGGACCGGCCGACGACGAGCGCCGCGATGCCGATGGGCAGGTTGACGGCGAACACCCACCGCCAGTCCACCTCGGTCAGCAGGCCGCCGACGACGGGCCCGGCGGCCGCGGCGAGTCCGCCGACCCCGGCCCAGCCGCGGGTGGCCTGGGTGCGGCGCTCGGCCGGCACCGCGGCCAGCAGCAGGGCCAGGGAGGTCGGTATCTGGGCCGCCGCCCCCGCGGCCTGCACCACGCGGGCCGCGATGAGGGTCTCCAGGTTCGGGGCCAGGGCACAGCCCAGCGACGCGAGGGTGAACAGGGCGATCCCGGCGAGGAAGACCGGCCGCTGCCCGATGCGGTCACCGGCGCGCCCGGCCACCACCAGCAGTGCGGCGAAGGTGATCGCGTAGGCGTTGAGGACCCAGGACAGCGAGCCGAGTCCTGCCGCGCCGCCGGCTCCGGAGAAGTCCTCTCCCACGGCGGGCAGCGCGACATTGACGATCAGCAGATCCAGGTTGGTCATGAAGACGGCCACCAGGACGACTGCGGCGGCCGCCCGAGGGTGCTTTGAAAACTGAAGCAGCGTGGACATGGTGGCAACCCAAGCACAGGGTGATTTGGAAATCAAACCTTGCCGGGTGATACTGAGAACATGACCACACGCATCGACCCCCGGGAGATGGCGGGGCGCCCGTGCTCCCTCGCCGCGGCCCTCCAGATCATCGGTGACCGCTGGGCCCTGCCGGCGATCCGCGAGGTCATGCTCGGCAACCACCGCTTCCGGCAGATCGCCAGGAACACCGGCGCCCCCACGGACCGGCTCGCCGCCCGGCTGAAGGCGCTGGTGGAGAGCGACGTCCTCGAACGGCGCCCCCTGCCGGACGACCCCCGCTACGACGGCTACTACCTGACGGAGGCCGGGCGCGATCTGGGGGCCATCACCCGCGAGCTGATCGGCTGGGGCGACCGCTGGGCCGTCACCGCACCGCCCGCCCGGATCCGGCACCGGGATCATGAACTCGTCACCCACACGGTGTGCGAGACCTGCGGCGAGCAGGTCCACGGGGAGGACGTCCACCGGGACGACCTCGTGCCGGGCTGGGACGAGTCGGGCCCGGTGCCGACGCCGTAGACGGAGGCCGCCCACCCGAGCGACCGCCGTAGACGGAGGCCGCCCACCCGAGCGAGATCCAGGTCCGGCATGATCGACGGCGCCCGGCCGGCGCGCGGCGCCGGCATGGTGAGAAAGGGAGCGACATGCTGGAGACCGTGGGCCTGACGGCCGACGAGAGCGAGGTGTACCGCCTTCTGGTCGCCGCCGGAACGGCGTCCGCTCAGGACATCTCCGACCGTTCGGCCTTCGACGTCGTGACCGCGCGGCTGCTGCTGCGCGCGCTGGAGCACAAGGGCCTGGCGTCGGCGGCCGAGGACGGACCCGAGTGGTTCACGGCGGTGCCGCCGCAGGTGGCCCTCATGCCCCGGCTCCAACGTCACTTCGACGCCCTGGAACAGACCCGGGCCGCCGTCCACGAACTGGCCGAGACACACCGCCGCAGCGCATGGGCCCGGAACACCGGCGAGGCCGTCGAGATCATCACCGGCGCGGCGGCACTGCGCCAGCATCTGCGCCAGCTCCAGCACGGCGCCGGCCGCGAGATGATGTGGTTCGTGAAGGCCCAGTACGTGGCCATGTCCCCGGAGAGCAACCAGGAGGAGTACGACGCGCTGGACCGGGGCGTGCGCTATCGGGCCCTGTACGAGCAGGCGTACTTCGACGACCCCGACTCGGTGGACTACGTCGTCAAGGGTGTGCGCGCCGGCGAGATCGCCCGGGCGGTGCCTGCGCTGCCGCTGCGGCTGGCGATCGCCGACCGCTCGGTGGCCATCCTCCCGCTGGCCGCCTCGGGCACGTCCCGCAAACCCCGGGAACTGCAGGCCGCGGTGGTGCGGGAGAGCAGCCTGCTCGACGCGCTCATCGCCCTGTTCGAACACCACTGGGAGATCGGTGCCCCGCTCCGGGTGACCGAGGAGGGCCGGATCGGCGGTGCCGGCACCCTCGATGCCGCCTCGCCGGTCGGCGAGGACCGGCACCTGCTCTCCCTGATGGTCGCCGGCATGACGGACGAGGCGATAGCCGGACAGCTGCGGGTCAGCAAGCGCACCGTCCAGCGGCGCATCCAGGGCCTGATGAGCCTGGCGGGCGTCGCGACCCGTATGCAGCTGGGCTGGCACGCGGCCCGCCGCGACTGGCTCTGAGCACGACGGACACCGTGACCGGCTCTGAGCACGACGGACACCGCCACGCGCACGGGCAGGGCCCGCCGGACCGGTCC
>NZ_JBEOWS010000343.1:0-10183 GCF_040296125.1 Streptomyces sp. NPDC002265
GCGCGGGTCGGCGGGCGCGGGCTGCGGCCGCCCGGCCGCGCGGGCCGGCCGCAGCCCGGCCCGTCTGCGTACGGTCTGGACGGCCGCCGCGTCCAGCAGCGCCGCCGGGGCCGCCCGGCCCGGCACCGAGAGAGCGGGTGTACGCCGGTCGGTGCCGAGCAGCGCCGTGGTGACCAGGTCCTCCCAGGAGCCCGGCGCGGGCGTGTCCACCGGCGGGGACGTCCTGTTCATCGGATTCCTTTCCGCTTCATCGGGCTTCCTTTCCACGGACGGGGGCCGTGCGGCAGATCAGGGCCGGGCGACGACCGGCGGGTCAGCACAGGGACACCGCCTCGCCCGCGCCCTCGGGCCAGGCCGTCAGCGGGGTGAACCCGCGGTGGCCGCACTCGCCGAAGACCTTGACGGGGCCGCCGCCCGAGAGCGCGACCAGCCGCCACAGGCCGGGCCGGGAGCGGGCGGCGGGCGTCAGCGGCAGGGCCGTGTCCCCCTCGGCGTCCGCGAGCTGCCAGGAGTCGCCGTCCGGGACCGGTATCACCCGCTCCAGCGTCACCGGGACCGAGTCCAGCCAGGGATCGTCCCGCAACGCCCGGCCGTAGCGGACGGTCGCGTCGGCCGCCGACCCGCCGGCCGGCCGCAGCCGGGTCGGCACGGGGGCCGCGAACCGCTCGCCCAGCGCCACCCGCGGCTGCCCGGTGCCCGGGTAGGCGGACACCTCGGCCTCCAGGGACAGCCCCACCGGCAGCGCGAGTTCCGGGGACCGGCCGGCGGCTCCGTAGGAGAGGAGCAGCGCCGTGCGCCGGGTCGTGGCGCCGTGCAGCCAGATCCGGCGGGTCGTCAGCTTCGTGTCCCCCGTGTCGTACTGGGCGAGGACCAGCCAGTGGTCGCGCACCGGCGGGCCGTCCGCCGCGCCGGGCAGGCCGACGCGGGTACGGACCGCCGCCGCCAGGCCGTCCGGCAGCAGCTCGCGGCGCAGCCAGCCCCGGGCCAGCAGGTGGAGCAGCGCGCACTCCTCGAGCAGTCGCACGGGCCAGCCGGAACCGGACGCCGGTATCGTCCCCAGTTCCCTTACCCGGGAGGCCAGTCCGGGCGCCTGGGCGTCGACCATGCGGGCCGCCGTCTCCTCCCACAGCCCGTACCCCGCCTGCTCCGCCGCGGCCAGACCGCCGCGCAGCAGGTCCGTCAACCGCTCCTCGAGCTCGGTCGCCCCCGCCGTCACCGAGGCGGCCCGGCGCTCCGCCCTGCGCCGCGCCGCCTCGGGATCGGCGCCACCCGGCGCGGAACCCCCGGCGCCCTCCGTCCGTTGTGCCTGCGCCCGGTTCCTTCTCCCCTCCAGCCACTGCCCGGCCCACGCCGGCGGCTCTCCGGGCGGCACCGCGCCGTCCCCGCCCGCCCAGAGCAGCAGCAGTCCGAGCGCGTGCTTGCACGGGAACTTCCGGCTCGGACAACTGCACCGGTACGCCGGACCGGACGCGTCCGCGACATCGACCACCGTCCGGTACGGATCGCTGCCGCTCCCCTTGCACAGACCCCACACCGCCCCCTCGCCGGAACTGCCCGCCTCGGACCACGGCCCGGCCTCGCCGAGCCTGCTCCCCGCCCTGCCTGAAGCGGCGTCAGGTGCCAGTGCCAGCACCTGGTCCGCCGTCCAGCGCACCCCCTGCTGCGTCATGACATCGAAGGTAGGTCCCCCCACTGACAATCGGCCCCGAGGCCGGGACCCGACCCCTGCGGATCCGGCGTCCCTGCAGGTCGGAGCGGATTGTCAGTGGCGTGGTGCACGGTGGACACCAGATCCGAACCGGCCGAGCTGGAGGGGACCTCAGCCATGACTGTGTCCGTGGAACCGACGGTGGTCGATCCGCCCGCGCAAGGTGCGGGGGAGGCGTTGCGGCCGCACGCCGAGGAGGCCTTCGCCGCCGAACTGGCCGCCCTGGCCGCGCAGGACGACCGTCCGCGCCCGGCCCGCTGGAAGCTGTCGCCCTGGGCGGTGGCGACCTACCTGCTCGGTGGCACCCTGCCCGACGGCACCGTCGTCACACCCAAGTACGTCGGCCCGCGCCGCCTCGTCGAGGTCGCCGTCACCACACTCGCCACCGACCGCGCCCTGCTCCTGCTCGGTGTGCCCGGCACCGCGAAGACCTGGGTCTCCGAGCATCTGGCCGCGGCGGTCAGCGGTGACTCCACCCTGCTGGTGCAGGGCACGGCGGGCACTCCGGAGGAGGCGATCCGCTACGGCTGGAACTACGCGCAGCTGCTCGCCCACGGCCCGAGCCGCGACGCCCTCGTGCCGAGCCCCGTCATGCGGGGCATGGCGCAGGGGCTGACCGTGCGCGTCGAGGAGCTGACCCGTATCCCGGCCGATGTGCAGGACACGCTCATCACCATCCTGTCCGAGAAGACGCTGCCCGTACCGGAGCTGGGACAGGAGGTGCAGGCGGTCCGCGGGTTCAATCTGATCGCCACGGCGAACGACCGCGACCGCGGCGTCAACGATCTGTCCAGCGCGTTGCGCCGGCGTTTCAACACGGTCGTGCTGCCGCTGCCGGAGAGCGTCGACGCGGAGGTCGGCATCGTCGCCCGCCGCGTCGACCAGATCGGCCGCTCCCTCGATCTGCCGGCCGCGCCCGACGGCATCGACGAGATCCGCCGCGTGGTGACCGTCTTCCGTGAACTGCGCGACGGGATCACCGCCGACGGCCGTACGAAGGTGAAGTCGCCCAGCGGCACCCTGTCCACCGCGGAGGCGATCTCCGTCGTCACCAACGGCCTTGCGCTGGCCGCCCACTTCGGTGACGGCGTGCTGCGGGCGGGTGACGTCGCCGCGGGCATCCTCGGCGCCGTGGTCCGCGATCCGGCCTCCGACCGGGTTGTGTGGCGGGAGTATCTGGAGGCGGTCGTGCGCGAGCGGGACGGCTGGCAGGACTTCTACCGCGCCTGCCGGGAGGTGAGCGGATGAACGCCACCGGGCGCTGTCTGCCGGACCGGCCCCCGGGGCGCCGAGCAGAGCAGCACCGGCAGCGACCACGTCGCGGACGAGGGGGACAAGGGGGACGAGGGGGAGGAGCGGGATGACGACCGAGGGCGGGAGGGAACCGCTGCTGCTCGGCGTGCGGCACCACGGGCCGGGGTCGGCGCGGGCCGTGCGGGCCGCGCTGGACGCCGCGCGGCCGGGTGCGGTCCTGGTCGAGGGGCCGGCCGAGGCCGGCGACCTGATCCCGCTGGCCGCCGACGAGGACATGAGGCCGCCGGTCGCCCTGCTGGCCCATGCCGTCGACGAGCCGGGCCGTTCGGCGTTCTGGCCGCTGGCGGAGTTCTCCCCGGAGTGGGTGGCGATCCGCTGGGCCCTGGAGCACGGCGTGCCGGCCCGCTTCATCGACCTCCCGGCCGCGCACACCCTGGCCTGGGGACCGGCGGAGGCCGACAGGGACGGGGACGGGCCGGACACGGGCGACTCGGGTGACGCGGGCGGTGGGGCGGAGGGGCGCACTCCCGGCGCCGACCTGCGGATCGACCCCCTCGGCGTGCTCGCCGGGATCGCCGGACACGACGATCCCGAGCGCTGGTGGGAGGACGTCGTCGAGCACCGGGGCGCGGGGGAGGAGGGCGACGCGCTCGCACCGTTCACCGCACTGGAGGAGGCCATGACGGCGCTGCGCGAGACGTACGGCGGCGGGGGGTACGACCGGGATCCCGTGCGGGAGGCGCACATGCGGATCCAGCTGCGGGCGGCGCGGCGGGAGCTCGGGGACGGTGTCGCCGTGGTGTGCGGCGCCTGGCACGTGCCCGCGCTCCGGCGGCGGACCACCGTGGCCGCCGACCGGGCCCTGCTGAGAGGGCTGCCCAAGGTCAAGGCGGAGGTGACCTGGGTGCCGTGGACCCACCGCCGGCTCTCCAGGGCCGGCGGATACGGCGCCGGTGTCGACTCGCCGGGCTGGTACGGGCATCTGTTCACCGCTCCGGACCGGCCGGTCGAGCGCTGGATGACCAGGGTCGCCGGACTGCTGCGCGAGGAGGACCGGCCCGTGTCCTCCGCGCACGTCATCGAGGCGGTGCGGCTCGCCGACACACTGGCGGCGATGCGCGGCCGCCCGCTGCCCGGACTGAGCGAGATGACGGACGCCGTGCGGGCGGTGATGTGCGACGGCTCGGACGTGCCGCTGGCGCTGGTGCAGGACCGCCTGGTGGTGGGGGACGTCCTGGGCGAGGTGCCGCGGACCGCCCCGGCGGTGCCGTTGCAGCGCGACCTCGACCGGTCGCAGCGCCGGCTGCGGCTCAGACCGGAGGCGTCGGCGCGGGACCTGGAGCTCGACCTGCGCAAGGAGACCGACGCGGGCCGCAGCACCCTCCTGCACCGGCTGCGGCTGCTGGGCGTCGACTGGGGCGAGCCGGCCGCCTCGCGGGGCAGCACGGGCACGTTCCGGGAGACCTGGCGGCTGCACTGGGAGCCCGAGCTGACCGTACGGGTCGCCGAGGCCGGGGTGTGGGGGACCACCCTGCTCGCCGCCGCGACCGGCAAGGCCCGGGCGGACGCTGTCGGCGCACGGAGCCTCGCCGATGTCACCGCGCTGGCCGAGCACTGCCTGCTGGCCGGCCTCCCGGCGGCGCTCCCCACGGTGATGCGGGTCCTCGCCGACCGCGCGGCCCTCGACACGGACGTCGGCCATCTCGCCCAGGCGCTGCCGGCCCTGGTCCGCTCCCTGCGCTACGGCGATGTGCGCGGCACGGACACCGGGGCGCTCGCCGAGGTCGCCGCCGGCCTCGCCGAGCGGATCTTCGTCGGCCTGCCCCCGGCCTGCGCAGGCCTCGACGCCGACGCGGCCGACGAGATGCGGCGCCGGCTGGACGAGGTGCACGGGGCGGTGGCCCTGCTCGGTGACGTGCTCTCACCGGAGCGCGCGGACCTGCGGGGGCGCTGGCACCGGGTGCTCGGGGTGGTGTCGGGGCGGGACACCGTTCCCGGCGTGGTGCGCGGGCGGGCCGTGCGGCTGCTGCTGGACGACGGGGAGCTGGCGCAGGACGAGGCGGCCCGGCTCATGGGGCTCGCGCTGTCACCGGGGACACCGCCCGGGGAGGCGGCCGCGTGGATCGAGGGCTTCGCAGGCGGCGGCGGCATGCTCCTGGTGCACGACGAGCGGCTGCTCGCTCTGGTCGACGGTTGGCTCACCGCCGTACCGGCCCGGGCGTTCACGGACGTGCTGCCGCTGCTGCGGCGCACCTTCTCGACGTACGAACCGGGGGTGCGCAGAACGCTCGGGGAACTGGTGCGGCGCGGACCCCGAGCGGCGGGGCGGACGGCGGGCGGGCCGGGCTCCGGCCTCCCCGGCTTCGACCCGCAGCCGGACGCCGAGCGCGCGGACGCCGTACTGCCGGTGGTGCGGCTGCTGCTCGGCCTCGACACCGGCCCCGCGTCCGCCGCGGACGGCGACGGCGTGCCGGACAGCCCGACGGACGACCTGGTGGGGGTGGACGGATGACGACCGGACCGACTGCAGCGACGGACCCGGATCCGGCGGGGGAGCGGCTGCGGCGCTGGCGGCTCGTGCTCGGCGGCGACGCGGCCGACGGCACCGGGTGTGCGCTGTCCGGGCAGGACTCCGCGATGGACGGGGCACTCACCGCGCTCTACGGAAAGGGGGACCGGCCGCAGTCGGGGCGGGACCGCGCGGCGGGGCTGGGGGCGTCGGCGCCGTCCGTGGCCCGCTGGCTGGGCGACATCCGGACCTACTTCCCCTCCTCCGTCGTCCAGGTCATGCAGCGCGACGCCATCGACCGGCTCGGACTGTCCGCGCTGCTGCTGGAGCCGGAGATGCTGGCGGCGGTGGAGGCCGACGTGCACCTGGTCGGCACCCTGCTCTCCCTCAACAAGGTGATGCCCGAGACCACGAAGGAGACCGCACGGGCCGTCGTGCGCAAGGTCGTCGAGGACCTGGAGAAGCGGCTCGCCGCCCGCACCCGGGCCACGCTCACCGGCGCCCTCGACCGCAGCGCCCGGGTCGCCCGGCCGCGCCACCACGACATCGACTGGAACCGCACGATCGCGGCCAACCTCAAGTACTACCTGCCGGAGTACGGGACGGTCGTGCCGGAGCGGCTCATCGGGTACGGGCGTGCCTCGCGGTCGGTGAAGAAGGAGGTCGTCCTCTGCATCGACCAGTCGGGGTCCATGGCGGCGTCCGTCGTCTACGCGTCCGTGTTCGGGGCGGTGCTGGCGTCCATGCGCTCCATCAGCACCCGGCTCGTCGTCTTCGACACGGCGGTCGTCGACCTCACCGACCAGCTCGACGACCCCGTGGACGTCCTCTTCGGGACCCAGCTCGGCGGCGGGACGGACATCAACCGGGCGCTCGCCTACTGCCAGTCCCGGATCACCCGGCCCGCGGAGACGGTGGTCGTGCTGATCAGCGACCTCTACGAAGGCGGGATACGCAACGAGATGCTCAAGCGGGTCGCGGCGATGAAGGCGTCGGGTGTGCAGTTCGTGACGCTGCTCGCGCTGTCGGACGAGGGGGCACCGGCCTACGACCGGGAGCACGCGGCCGCGCTCGCCGCACTGGGGGCCCCGGCCTTCGCCTGCACCCCCGACCTGTTCCCGGAGGTGATGGCGGCGGCGATCGAGAAACGGCCGATCCCGGTGCCGGACACCGAGGGACACGCCCCGCGAGGACCGGTCCCGTAGAACCGGGGGTGAAGGCACGGCCACGGCGGGACGGCCGGGGCATGACGGTCACGGAGGGCGGGAAGCGAAAAACGGACATGCCTACTCATCGGTAACAGGGGGCTTGCGCGACGCGGGGAGGCGCGTGCGAGGATCGACGCCGCCTCTCGCGTGTCACCCGTTCCGTCGTATCCGAGGATCCCCCCGTCTTGATCTGGCCGGCCGTCCTGTCCGGAGCCGCTCTGCGCGTGGTGCGCACGGCGGCCGGGCGGCGTGCGCTGCAAGGCGTGCTGCTGGCGGGCGGGCTGTTCGCGCTGGGATTCCTCTGCGGGGAGCGTGCGCACGCGGCGGGAGGCACACCTCCCCGAGCCGCCGCCCCGGCCCCGTCCCGTGCCCCGGCCCCGTCCCGTGCCCCGGCCCCGTTCCGTGCCCCGGCCCCGCCTCGCGTATCGGCCGCTGCCTTCGCCCCGGCGTCGGCCTCCACCCTGGCCTCCGCTCCTTCCTCCGTCCTGGCTTCCGCCCCTTCCTCCGCTCCTTCCTCCGCCCCGGTTCACGCCCCGGCCGCCGCCGTCCCCTCGGTCGCGGTGGGCGGGGTCCGGGTGCCGGGTGCGTCGTACGGGCCGCGGCCCGGTGATTCCGACCGTGTTCAGGCCGGCCGACCGGACCTCGACGACGCGACGCCGCGCCACGGCGACGCACAGGCCGTCCCCCTGGACCGGCAGCTTCCGCTGCGGTTCGTGGCCGGCCCCACGGCGGGCGCGGACGCCACCGGGACCGGGGACAGGCACCGGGACATCCCCGTATCCCCCGCCTAGCGGGACGGGGCCTTGCCGTGCCGTCGGTTGCGGGGCGCGCGGGATCGTGCACCGGACGTTCCGTGCACACAGAGCGTGCACGCCCGGCGGGACATGCGACCCGTCGCCCGCGGCGGCACCCGCTGCGACATCTGCCGCGGTGCGGCCCGACAAGCGACTCCGCGGAACCGAAGGACCCGGACGGCCGAAAGCCGTCGGTCGGTCCGGGGCGGTTCCTGCGGAGGAGGGCGGAAAGATCCTCATTGGGGTGAGGATCGGCCGTCCTGGCCCCTTCCGGGGTCCGTTCCAGGGGCCTCACCGGGTCAACCCCAGCCCGGTGAGGCCCCACCTTCGCGGCACGGCGTGCCAAAGAGTGCCGCATACGCGGCATCATGTGACAGGTATCACCGCTGCGGTGTGACCCTCGATTTAGAGACCCTCCGCAACCGGCGATAACCTGCGAGACGGACATGCCGCGCGCTCGGACACCGTGTGCGCACCCCCTGTGACACAGCGGTCGTCACGTTGCCCTCGCGGCACGCCCACGCATCCAACGAACCGCGAGATCACTGATAGGGACGGAAGCGCGTGGACCTGTTCGAGTACCAGGCGAGGGACCTCTTCGCCAAGCACGATGTACCGGTGCTGGCCGGTGAAGTCATCGACACGCCTGAGGCCGCCCGCGCAGCCACCGAGCGTCTCGGTGGCAAGTCCGTCGTCAAGGCGCAGGTGAAGGTCGGTGGCCGCGGCAAGGCCGGCGGCGTGAAGCTGGCCGCGACCCCGGACGAGGCCGTCGCCCGTGCGACGGACATCCTCGGCATGGACATCAAGGGCCACACGGTCCACAAGGTGATGATCGCCGAGACGGCCCCGGAGATCCTGGAGGAGTACTACGTCTCCTTCCTCCTGGACCGCGCCAACCGCACCTTCCTCTCCATCGCCTCCGTCGAGGGCGGCATGGAGATCGAGGAGGTGGCCGCCACCCGTCCGGAGGCTGTCGCCAAGACCCCGATCGACGCCAACGAGGGTGTGACCCCGGAGAAGGCGCGCGAGATCGTCGAGGCCGCGAACTTCCCGGCCGAGGTCGCCGACAAGGTCGCGAACGTCCTGGTCACCCTGTGGAAGACCTTCATCGCCGAGGACGCGCTCCTGGTCGAGGTCAACCCGCTGGCCAAGGTCGCCTCCGGCGACGTCATCGCCCTGGACGGCAAGGTCTCCCTGGACGAGAACGCCGAGTTCCGCCAGCCGGAGCACGAGGCCCTCCAGGACAAGGAGTCCGCCAACCCGCTCGAGGCCGCCGCCAAGGCGAAGAACCTCAACTACGTCAAGCTCGACGGCGAGGTCGGCATCATCGGCAACGGCGCGGGTCTCGTCATGAGCACCCTGGACGTCGTCGCGTACGCCGGTGAGAACCACGGCGGCGTCAAGCCCGCCAACTTCCTCGACATCGGCGGCGGCGCGTCCGCGGCCGTGATGGCGAACGGCCTGGAGATCATCCTGGGCGACCCGGACGTCAAGTCCGTGTTCGTCAACGTCTTCGGCGGCATCACCGCCTGCGACGAGGTCGCCAACGGCATCGTCCAGGCCCTGAAGCTCCTCGAGGACCGTGGCGAGGACGTCACCAAGCCGCTCGTCGTCCGTCTGGACGGCAACAACGCCGAGCTGGGTCGCCAGATCCTCTCCGACGCCAACCACCCGCTGGTCCAGCGCGTGGACACCATGGACGGCGCGGCCGACAAGGCCGCCGAGCTCGCGGCTGCTGCGAAGTAAGGGACGAGGGACTAAACAGCCATGGCTATCTTCCTCAACAAGGACAGCAAGGTCATCGTCCAGGGCATGACCGGTGCCACGGGCATGAAGCACACCAAGCTCATGCTGGCCGACGGCACGAACATCGTCGGTGGCGTGAACCCCCGCAAGGCCGGCACCTCCGTCGACTTCGACGGCACCGAGATCCCGGTCTTCGGCACGGTCGCCGAGGCGATGGAGAAGACGGGCGCCAACGTGTCCGTACTCTTCGTACCGCCGGCGTTCGCCAAGGCCGCCGTGGTCGAGGCGATCGACGCGGAGATCCCCCTCGCGGTCGTCATCACCGAGGGCATCGCCGTCCACGACTCGGCCGCGTTCTACGCGTACGCCGTGTCGCAGGGCAACAAGACCCGCATCATCGGCCCCAACTGCCCGGGTCTCATCACCCCCGGCCAGTCGAACGCCGGCATCATCCCGGGCGACATCACGAAGCCGGGCCGTATCGGCCTGGTGTCGAAGTCCGGCACGCTGACGTACCAGATGATGTACGAGCTGCGTGACATCGGCTTCTCGTCCGCCGTCGGCATCGGTGGCGACCCGGTCATCGGCACCACGCACATCGACGCGCTCGCCGCGTTCGAGGCCGACCCCGACACCGACCTGATCGTCATGATCGGTGAGATCGGCGGCGACGCCGAGGAGCGGGCCGCGGCCTTCATCAAGGAGAACGTGACCAAGCCGGTCGTCGGCTACGTCGCGGGCTTCACCGCGCCCGAGGGCAAGACCATGGGCCACGCCGGCGCCATCGTCTCCGGCTCCTCCGGCACCGCGCAGGCGAAGAAGGAGGCCCTCGAGGCCGCCGGCGTCAAGGTCGGCAAGACGCCGACCGAGACGGCGAAGCTGGCGCGCGAGATCCTCGCGGGCTGACCGGACACCGGACCACCGGCCGGCGGACGCCCCGCGCGTCGCGGCCGCGGCAGGGCCC
>NZ_JBEOWS010000344.1:0-10164 GCF_040296125.1 Streptomyces sp. NPDC002265
GTCACCGTGGGGCCCCACGGTGACGGCGTCGGCGTGCCTGTCGCGGCAGGCATGCCTTCGCTCCGAGCGGGAAGGCGGGGTGATGACGGTGGTGGCGGGTCGTCGCGGTCGCACCGGAGGACCCGGACAGTGACAGAGAGTCACCGCTGCCGTCCGTGCGGGCGCCCCGGGCGGAACCGGCCGGGAACGCCTGCGGGGCCGGGGTCGTTCCACGGGCAGGCGTGGTCCGCGCACCGCCGTCGTCGAGGTCGCGGGAAGCACTACCATCGGCCAGCATCGGCGGGCGTCCGCCCACCCCCCAGGCCAGGGAGCGAAATGTGCTGATCACCCACGACACCCGGCGTGCCCTCGACGCCGTGGTGGATCTGGTCAACACCGCACCGGAGGACGAGTCGGCCCCGGACGGGCTGGCGGACCTCCGGGCCCTCACGGATTTCGTGCGAAGGCACGAGGTCAGTGACGTCGGGGTGCTGTCGGAGTTCGACCTGTCGGCGGTGCGCCGGATCCGCGGGCGGTTCGCCGGGATCTTCGCGGCGCGGGACGCCCGGACGGCCGCCGGAATGATCAACGATCTGGTCGCGGCCGCGGGCACCACGCCCCGGCTCACGGACCACGACGGCTACGACTGGCATGTGCACTACTTCGCCCCGGGTGCCTCCATCGCCGATCACCTGGCGGCCGACTGCGGGATGGCCCTGGCGTTCTTCGTGGTGGCCGGGGAGGAGGAGCGGCTGCGGCGCTGCGAGGCACCGGACTGCCGGCGCGCCTTCGTCGACCTCTCCCGCAACCGCTCCCGGCGGTACTGCGACAGCCGGACCTGCGGCAACCGCCTGCATGTGGCCGCGTACCGGGCGAGACGCAAGGAAGCCACGGGCTGAGACCCGTGCGGGCAGGGCCTGTGGGATGCGACGCGATCCCCGGCGGGTGACGCCGGGGAACGCGGGTACGGCTCACAGCATCAGCAGGTCATGCAAAGAGGCCATGAGGAGCAGACACCCGATCACCGCAAGGAAGATCATCAGCGGTGGCTGGGAAAGGGCGAATAGGCATCCGCGCGGCTCGTCCTGCTGCGGCGCGGCATCGCTCTGTTGCGTGTCCAGCATCTCGCGGCGATGATGACGCAGCCGACCCCGCTCACGCGATCAACACGCCCGTAAAGAGCGGGAGTTCGCCGGAATCCGTGACGCGCGCAGTGGGGCATGATCACACACTGGGCAAGGCTTGATCATTTTCTGACCGACCCGGACCTACTGTGTCGTTTCAGCTCGGGTCGGGCTCGTCGCCCGCGTGCGGTCCCCGACGTCAGATCCCGTGCTTCTTCAGGATGGCCTCGATGTCACTGAAGTCGTCCGCGGGAGACTGCCCCGGCGCGGCCGCGGGCCGGGCGCCCGGGCGGGTGGCCGGTCCCAGCTCGCGGGCCGGGGCCGCGGGCTGCGCCGCCTGGCGCGGTGCCGAGCGGGCCTCCTTGCGCTGCTTGCGGCTGCCGCCGCCGCGCCGCTCGACCGCGCGGGTGGTCGCGAACAGCGCCCAGGACGCGGCGAGCGCGCCGAATCCCGCCCAGGCCGTCGGGCTGAAGGCGGTGTCGGCGGCCCAGCCGACGACCCCCGTCATCACCAGGCCGATCGGGACGAGGGAGTAGGCGGCGATGCGGGCGGCCTTGAGGAAGCGCCTGCGGTAGGCCGTGACCGCCGCGATGCCCAGGCCTGCCACGGAGACGGCGGAACAGACGGTCTCGGCAATCATCCGGTCCTCCAGGCAGGGTTCGTCGGGCAAGGGACACTTCGTCCCCTCCATCCTGCACCGCCCGGACCCCCTCGGGCCATCGTCCGGCCCCACATCAGGGACATCTCCGGGGTCGGCTCCTCCGCAGGTGCCGGTCGCGGCCGCCGCCGGCCCGGGGCTCCCGTCGGCCGACCGTCCCGACGACCGTGACGGTCCCGGTCGGGGGGGCCGCGCCGGTCCCGGTGGGAGGGCCGCGCCGGTCCCGGTTGGGAGGGCCGCGCGGGGCTGGGAGACTGGGGGCATGAGCGACTCCTCCCCCGCAGACCCCGCCGCCCCCACCGCCGTACTCGACGTGTGGTGCGAACTCCAGTGCCCGGACTGCCGTAGCGCCCTCGACGACCTGCGTGCCCTGCGCGAGCGGTACGGCGACCGGCTGGAGCTGCGGCTGCGGCACTTCCCGCTGGAGAAGCACAAGCACGCGTTCGCCGCGGCGCAGGCCGTCGAGGAGGCCATGGAGCAGGGACGGGGCTGGCCGTACATCGAGGCGGTCCTGGGCCGGGTCGAGGAGCTCGACCGCCGGGGCGAACGCTTCCTGGTCGAGGTGGCCGGGGAACTCGGCCTGGACGCCGAGGAGTTCGACACGGCGCTCGTCGACGGCCGGCACATCCTGATCGTGGACGCCGACCAGGCCGAGGGCAAGGCCATCGGGGTGACCGGTACCCCCACCTATGTCATCGGCGGCGAGCGCCTCGACGGCGGCAAGAGCCAGGACGGGCTGCGCGAGCGCATCGAGGAGATCGCGGACCGGCTCCTGGCCGGGTAGCGGCCGCCCTTCGGGGCGCGGTCGGTCCGGGGACCGGTCGGATCCGGCCGCGGACCCCACCGGACCCCACCGGGCCTACAGCAGGTGCTTGTAGAAGATGCGCTGCTGGGTCTCGTAGCCGAGCGACTCGTACAGCCGCTCGGCCGGGGTGTTCCCCGCGAACACGTTGAGGCCGAGGGTGCGGCTGCCCCCGGCGATCGCCTGGACCTCCGCCAGCAGCATGAGCGTACGGCCGTGGCCGTGGCCGCGACGGCCGGCGTCGACCTCCACGTCGTAGACGAAGGCACCGCCGTCGCGCCACCCCAGCCACAGGACGCCCACCCGGGTCCCCTCGTGCTCCAGGACGCTGAACGTGTTGCCCGGGGTGGCGGCCCCCTGCGCCTGCAGATGCGCGTGGTCCCGGCGCGACTTGGCGTACGCCTCGGCCTCGGGCAGGCCCCGCTCGATCCACTCCCGCGCGTACGCCTGCGCCTCGTACGCATGCCAGGTCTCGAACTCGACCTCCGTCATGGGCCGCGCCCGGCTGCCGGCGGGCAGCTGCGGCGCGGCGCCGGAGAGCGGTTTGGCCATGATGCGGTTGCGCAGGACGTAACCCAGGTTCGTGGCGAGCCGGGACGCCGTCGGGGCGTCCTCGGGGACGATCGCCTCGATCTGCCGGCAGCCCCAGCCGCGCACCACCTCCTCGGCGGCGAGCGCGGCGACCGTGCCCCGGCCGCGCCGGCGGTCCGGCTCCTCGATGCGCAGGTCCAGGATGCGGGCCACCGACTCGCCGAGGCTCGGGGAGGTGCCGAGGTGGATCGCGCCCACGGGACGGCTGTTCACGCACACCTGGTAGTGGCGTGAGCGCGGTCCGTCGGCGGCGCGCTGGAGCGGCTCGGTCGGCCGCAGTGTCGTGGTCATCAGGGGTGTTCTACCCGGTACCGCGCCTCGGGACAGCCGAATTGTTTCCCGGGACGCCCCACCTCCCCGCGCCTGCCCGTGTCGCGCGTCACACATGCCTCGGTCAGGGATCGAGGTCGTGCCCCGACCGCTCGTCGAAGATCCGCATGGCCTTGGCGGTCACGGGGCCCGGCGCGCCGGGAAGTTCGCGCCCGTCGACGCGGTGCACGGCCTGGACGTCGCGCAGGGTGGAGGTCAGGAAGACCTCCTCCGCGCGCTCCAGGACGTCCAGCGGCAGCTCGGTCTCCCTGGCACCGGTCCACTCGACCGCCAGCGCGCGCGTGATGCCCGCGAGACAGCCGGAGGCGACCGGCGGGGTGTGGATCTCACCGTCGAGGACGACGAAGACATTGGAGCCCGTGCCCTCGCAGAGCTGTCCCACGGTGTTGGCGAAGAGGGCCTCGGAGGCGCCGTGCGCGTGCGCGCGGGCCAGGGCGACGACGTTCTCGGCGTACGAGGTGGTCTTCAGGCCGGTGAGCGCGCCGCGTTCGTTGCGGGTCCAGGGGACGGTGACGACGGCGGTGGAGTCGGCGCGGCGGCTGGTCTCGCCGAGGGCGACGACGAGGGTCTGGCCGTGCGCGCCGCGGTCGGAGCCCAGCGGGCCGTGGCCGCCGGTGTACGTGATGCGCAGCCGGCCGAGCGGCATCGGGTTGGCCTCGATGACGGCGGCGCAGGCACGGCGGACCTCGTCGAGGTCGGGGTCGGGCAGGCCCAGGCCGCGCGCGGACCGGGTGAGCCGGTCGAGGTGCCGGGTGAGCGCGAAGGGCCTGCCTTCGACCGTCTTCACCGTCTCGAAGATGCCGTCGCCCACGGTCAGTCCGTGGTCGAAGACGGACACACGGGCGGACTCGGCGCCCTGGAGCCCTCCGTCGAGCCAGATCTTCACGTCAGTGCCTCTCCATCTGCGCTTGCCCCGTACGTTCCCGACGCTACCGCGAGCAGCCGGGACGCCTTCAGTTCGGTCTCCCGCCACTCCGCCTCGGGGTCGGACCCCCAGGTGATGCCGGCTCCGGTGCCGAAGCGCAGGACGCCTTCGGCGCGGTCGATCCAGAAGGTGCGGATGCCGACGGCCAGCTCGCCCTCGCCGCGGTCGGCGTCGACCCAGCCGATGCCGCCGCAGTACGGGCCGCGGGGCGCCGTCTCCAGGGCGGAGATGATCCGCAGGGCGCTGGACTTGGGTGCGCCGGTGACCGAGCCGGGCGGAAAGGCGGCGGCGAGCAGTTCCGGCCAGCCGGTGTCCGGGCGCAGTTCGCCGCGGACCGTGGAGACGAGGTGGACCAGGCCGGGGTGCTTCTCGACGGCGCACAGGTCGGGGACGCCGACGCTGCCTGTGGCGCAGACCTGCCCGATGTCGTTGCGGACCAGGTCCACGATCATCACGTTCTCGGCGTAGTCCTTCTCCAGCAGGTCCGCCTCGGTGCGGCCGGTGCCCTTGATCGGTCCGGACTCGACCGTGCGGCCGTCGCGGCGCAGGAAGAGCTCGGGCGAGGCAGTGGCGATCTCCACGCCGTGCCGGGGCAGCCGAATCGTTCCTGCATACGGTGCCGGGTTGCCGCGGGCGAGCAGCGCGGTGAGGGCGGCCACATCGGCGTCGGGCGCCACCGGCGCGGACAGCACCCGGCAGAGGTTCGCCTGGTACACCTCGCCGGCCGCGATGTGCTCGCGGATCCGCCGGACGCCGGCCGTGTAGGCGGCGCGGTCCAGGGAGGAGGTCCAGTCGGCGACCGCCGGTCCGCGCCAGCCTCCCGGTACCGGCGCCGGGACCGGCTCCCTCCGTACGTCCGCGAACCGGGCGCAGGTCAGACGGCCCTCGAAGTCGGCACAGACGGCCCAGAAGCCGGCCGAGTCCAGGGCCGCGGGGTCGCTGGTCACATCGAGCAGGCCGGTGGCGACACGGTCGCCGAAGCGGGCGAGGGGAGGGAGGTCGAGCACGCTGAAGAGTCTAGGCGGGTGACGTTCAGGTGGCCCTGCCGTGTCCTTGTGCGGAGCTCTTGCGGGGGGCCTCGTCAGGTCCGCGGGGAGACGCAGGGCAGCACGCTGCGCAAACGCGTTTTTGTGCTGGCCCGGGAATCCGCTAGAGTTCAACACGTCGCCGGGACGCGCAAGCGGAACGGAAACGACAAGCGGACGTAGCTCAGTTGGTAGAGCGCAACCTTGCCAAGGTTGAGGTCGCGAGTTCGAGCCTCGTCGTCCGCTCGAAGGAACTAGGGGTCTTCCCGATCCCCTACACTCCTGGTGGAGTGGCCGAGAGGCGAGGCAACGGCCTGCAAAGCCGTCTACACGGGTTCAAATCCCGTCTCCACCTCCAAGGACGATTAGCTCAGCGGGAGAGCGCTTCCCTGACACGGAAGAGGTCACTGGTTCAATCCCAGTATCGTCCACTGGCCCGAGAGGGCTTCGATCCGCAAGGATCCCCGCGCGATTAGCTCAGCGGGAGAGCGCTTCCCTGACACGGAAGAGGTCACTGGTTCAATCCCAGTATCGCGCACGCAGTGCCCATGATCGGCTCCCTGGAGTCATCGTGGTCCCGAGGACGATTAGCTCAGCGGGAGAGCGCTTCCCTGACACGGAAGAGGTCACTGGTTCAATCCCAGTATCGTCCACACACCGGATCCCCCGGCCGTCTCGTACGGCCGGGGGATTTCTCGTGTCAGGACGAGAACAGCATGTGGCCGAAGCTCTTGTGACGGTGGTGGCCCCCGTAGTGCCCGCCGCCGTGGTGGCCGCCGCCGTGCCCGCCGCCGTGCGGAGCGCCCCAGGCGGGCGCCGACGGCGCGGGGTACGCCTGCGGAGCGGCCGGCGGCGGCGCGGGCTGGGTCCACTGGGACTCCAGTCGGGTCAGCGCCTCCAGCTCGCCGTAGTCGAGAAAGATCCCCCGGCAGCCACTGCACTGCTCGATCTGGACACCGTTGCGGTTGTACGTGTGCATCGGCGCATGGCACTTCGGACACTGCATGGTCGGCTCAACTCCTCGTCGATCGGTCCTGCTTCGCGTCTCACCGGGACAGACTCTGCCCGGCCGCGGTCGGTTGCACCCTACTTCGCGAAGTCCCCTCCCAACTCCGCGGGGATCGCGCCCATTCGGACACAAGCGTCGACAACGGACAGTTCCACTTCGTCCAGGGGCCGGTCCGCGGCGATCGCCTTGGCCACGGCCCGGGCGGCGCTCTGCACGGTCAGGGCACGGGCCGGGACGTCCAGGGCGGGCCAAGGGTCGCCGTCCGCGGGCACGGCGGGGCCCGCCGCCGCGCGGTAGGCGGTCAGGAACCGGGTCCATTCGCCGGGCGGGAGCAGTCCGCAGGCGTACCAGGCGGCGGGGCGCGCCAGGTCCCAGGCCGCGACGCCGGTGCCGAGGTCGTCGATGTCGATCAGCCGCCAGGGGCCGTCCGGGGCCGGGTGCCGTACGAGCTGGCCCAGGTGCAGGTCGCCGTGGCACAGGGTGGTCCGGTCGGGCATCGGAGCCGCGTCACGGGCCCAGGCGGGGAGGGTGGCCCAGGCGCGCAGGACCGCGGGGACGGCCGGATGCGGGGCGGGCGCGGCGCGCAGCAGGGCCACGGCACGGGCCGCCTTGGCGGGGCCGCGCATCGGGGGCGGTGCGTACGGGGCGGCAGGTACCGGGGTGCGGTGCAGCCGGGCGAGCAGGGTGCCCGCCGCCTCCCAGGGGGCGGCGTCGGGGTCGTCCGGGTCCACGGGGCTGCCGTACGGCCAGAGGGTCACGAGCCGGCCGTCGGCCGAGGCCGGGCCCGGCTCCAGCGGCGGCAGCAGGACGTCCGGGAGGGTGGTGGCCAAGCGGAGCCGGAGGGCCAGTTCGGTGCGGGCGGTGTCCGGGGCGTGTGCCTTGGCGACGGTCCCGGCGTGCCGGACGACGGTGGCGTCCGGACGGTCGGCCAGGGTGGTGGGGGCGCCGCAGAGACAGGGGGCGCCCTCGGGATGGGCCGCGGTCCGGGCCTTCTCGGCGAGTGCGGGCAGCAGGTCGGCGGTCACGGATCCCCCAGCGTCGTACGGCTCTGACCGGAGCGTACGCACACCGGATCGGAGCGTCGTACGGCTCTCGCCGGAGCGTACGCACAGCAGGTCGGCGGGCCGCACGGCACCCGGGTCGAGCCGACGGGAGAACGGCAATGCCGGCGCAGCTCCCCAGCTGCGCCGGCATTGTCTGCCGTCCGTCGCACCCCCGTCCCCACGGGGTTTCATGGGTGGATGTCCCCGCCCGGACCGCTCTTCCGGGCCTGGGGTCGCCGCTCAGCGCCCCAGCATCACTCCCACGGACGACGCCTGTGTGGCCACCGTCTCCCAGCCGTCGAAGACCAGCAGGAGCAGAGCCGCCAGGGGAAGGGCCATCAGGGTCGCCACCAATGGGTGGCGACGGCCCGTACGGCGCGGGCGCGCGAAGCGCCCCTGGGTACGGATCGCCGTCCGCGGTGCCGTGTGAGCCATGGTCCCTCTCCTGACCGTGTTGCGTTGTCGTCGGCAGCGGCGGGTGTCTGACCTCGGGGGACGAGTGCTGCACCCGCCGCTTGACCTCAAATCTAGACGCGCGGCGCCTGCCGGGCGTCATGCCCTCGTACCGATTGACGGGCCTCCCCGAGGATGAGCCGTGACCTGCGGTGTACTCCGCAGGGTGGAGACGCGGTTCCAGGTCTCGGGGTCATCCCCGAGGGGACGCCCGGTGTGCCCCCGCTTTTCCGGACTGTCCGCACGGGACCCGGGGCCGGTCCGGCCGGGACCCGCACTCCGGTACGCCGGGAGCAGGACCGTACGGACGATCCGGCTTCCGCGTCATGGGAGGGGTTCAGGAGGCTCCCAGACGGTGACTTCGCTCACTTCCCGCACATCTCGGGACACCCCGGACCCCGCCCGGCGGCCCGTGCCGCCCACCGCCGCGCAGTGCGTCCGCGTCCGCCGCGCGGTGCACCCGTCACACTCCGGACCGCCGTCTCCCTCGTGCCCAACACCCCTTCTCTGGCGCGATGTTGACGAGTCGGGTGGCTCAAAGCGGCTCTGCCGTGCGGCTCTCTGACCACTCCTCATATCCCGCGCCCCACAAGCACAATCCATCCGGCCGAGAGGGCGCGGCCTCTGCGCGCAGGCGGCTGTGGAAACGTAAGCTGTGGCACGTCACACGGACCGGGCAGCGGGGATGAACATGGCGATGATGCGCCTGAGGCGCGAGGACCCGCGCGTCGTCGGCTCGTTCAGGCTTCACAGACGGCTCGGCGCGGGCGGGATGGGCGTCGTCTACCTGGGCTCCGACAAGAAGGGTCAGCGGGTCGCGCTGAAGGTGATCCGGCCCGATCTGGCGGAGGATCAGGAGTTCCGCTCACGGTTCGCGCGTGAGGTGTCCGCGGCGCGGCGGATCCGTGGCGGGTGCACGGCCCGGCTGGTGGCCGCGGACCTGGACGCGGACCGTCCCTGGTTCGCCACGCAGTACGTGCCCGGCCCGTCCCTGCACGACAAGGTCGCCGACGAGGGGCCGCTGGGCGCGGCCGAGGCGGCGGCGATCGGCGCGGCCCTGTCGGAGGGCCTGGTCGCGGTGCACGAGGCCGGGGTGGTGCACCGGGACCTGAAGCCGTCCAACATCCTGCTGTCCCCCAAGGGGCCGCGGATCATCGACTTCGGCATCGCCTGGGCGACCGGGGCCTCCACGCTCACGCACGTCGGCACCGCGGTCGGCTCCCCCGGCTTCCTCGCGCCCGAGCAGGTGCGCGGGGCGGCCGTCACCCCGGCGACGGACGTGTTCTCGCTGGGCGCCACCCTCGCGTACGCCTCGACCGCCGACTCGCCCTTCGGGCACGGCAGTTCCGAGGTGATGCTGTACCGGGTGGTGCACGAGGAGGCCCATCTGCACGGGGTGCCCGACGCGCTGGCCCCGCTGGTGCGCGCCTGCCTGGCGAAGGACCCCGAGGAACGGCCCAGCACGCTCGAACTGTCGTTGCGGCTCAAGGAGATCGCGGCCCGTGAGGCGCAGGGCCTGGCCGACGGACGGCCGCCCGCGCCGCGCGCGAGCGAGGCGGACCGGCCCACCGGGCGGCTGGCCGAGGCCAGTTATCCGGAGCAGCTGCGGGCCGCCCCCCGGCGGACGCCCGGGCATCCGGGAACGCAGGGGACTCCGCCGCCCCGGGGCGCCACCCCCACGCCCTCGCGCGGCCCGGCGCCGGCCGTCCGGAACGGGGGGACGCCCTCGCGCGGCGGCAGCGGCCCGCGGGGCAACGGCACCGCGTCCCGGTCCGGCGCCCGGCCGACCCCTGCCTCGCGCAACACCACCCGGTCGGGCACCGGCGGTCGTACCGGACCGCGCAGCGGTGCGGGCCGTCCCGCGCCCAGGACCACCGGGACCGGGCGACGGCCGGCGAATCCACGGCTGCTCCGGCAGCGGCTGTTCGTGTTCGTCGTGGTGACGCTGCTCGTCGCGCTCGCCATCGGCGTGGTGCAGGGCTGCCAGGGCCCGGCCCGCGGACTCGGCGGCGGCACCGACGTCGTACGACGGTCGAGTGCGCAGCCGCACTCGCCCGCGCCGCCGTTCGAGAAGCAGCCGAAGCGGCGGTACGAGTCGACGCTTCGGGCCGACGGCCCGGAGTGACCCGGGCGGCATCCGCCCCGGCAGACGTCCTCGGACCGGCCGGGTGGCGAGCGCCGCGAGACGAAGTGACTTATGCATGACACGAGTTCTACGCGCGTCG
>NZ_JBEOWS010000345.1:0-10157 GCF_040296125.1 Streptomyces sp. NPDC002265
GTCATGGGCGGCCCTTCCCGGTCAGAGTATCAGCGGGGACCGCCTGTCCAGCGGCTCTTTGTCGCCCCGGCCGTAACGGCGACGGCCACCGGCAGGCCCCTGCGGCTGTGAAGGGCCGGGGGCCTGTCTGGTTCCTGCATGATTTCCTGGATGCCGGTCAGGCGTAGGAGTACTTCGCCTCCGAGCATGTCGAGTGCTCCCCCTGCACGATGCACACCCGGACCTGCAGGAGAGTTTCCTCCGGCATGTTGTCCGTCTCCCAGAACGTGCAGTAGCTGTCACCCACCACGCTGTGGCCCCGCGTGGTGGCCATGACGGTCCACGACCCGCCAGTGAACTTCCTCTGGATCTCGATGCCCTTGCCGTCGGCGGCGGTGTCGCACGCCTGGAACGCGTCACCGGGGATGGGGTTGACAACACCCTGCGGGTCGGCGTTGAAGACTCCGTACCCGGTGGGGGTGCCGTCGCGCACCAGGTCGATCTCCCAGCCGTCGCCGTCCGGGTAGTACTTCCAGACGTCGGCCGCCATCGCCGGCCCGTTGGCGGCCAGCACCATCCCGAGCGCCGCGACTACCGCGAGCAGCGCCTTGGTGGCTGATCTGAACATACGCGTCCCCATGTATTGCTCCCTGAATACCCAGCCAGATGATCAACTTCGAGTGATCGGGGAGCGTACATGACAGATGCGACCGCCACCAGGCTGTCGTACGGTGCCACGCAGCCCTTGCGCAGAGGATCCCCTGTGAGGGTCCGGGCTGGCGTGCTGACAGCGACCTGCCGCTCGGTAGGCCTCGCTCATCCAGTGCAGCAGGTGCCGGTCGAGGGCGGTCAGGGCGCCGACGTCGAGGGGACGCGGCGGCAGGGTCTCCTCGTCTTCCCGCACGGTCCCGAAGTGCGGGCTGCCGCCGATGTGAAGGGTCGGCGAGTCAGGCTTGTCGGGCCCGAAGTTCAGACGCGCGAGCGTGCGGCAGACGGACGCAGCGTCCATGACGTCGAAGACCGGATTCGGCGTGATGCCGCTGGAGCGGGAGGCGGCGAAGGCGCCGCTGCCCGGCGTCGTCCGGATCAGACCCGCCGCCAGCCGCGCCAGCGCAGCAGCGGCCGTGCCCGACGACAGCCCGTACGACTGCGCCAGTTTCGCCTGGGACGGAGGC
The DNA here is from genome assembly GCF_040296125.1 of Streptomyces sp. NPDC002265. Taxonomy (NCBI): domain Bacteria; kingdom Bacillati; phylum Actinomycetota; class Actinomycetes; order Kitasatosporales; family Streptomycetaceae; genus Streptomyces; species Streptomyces sp. NPDC002265. The sequence goes on from NZ_JBEOWS010000345.1 coordinate 1,155, forward strand.
CGCTCCCTGTCCCGGCTGGGTCCCTGTTAGATCGCGATGGCGAGGTCCTTGGCGATCAACTCGGGGGAGTTCCCGGTTGATACGGCCAGGTGCCCACCGTGGCGTGAACCAGCCAACGTAATTGACCGGTGGAGAAGGTTCGGCCGTCGGAGCCCGCCGTGATGGGTCTGTCGGGGGGTCTTCGTCGGGTCGGTGACGCTGACCGCGGGCGCGGTGTCCTTCTTGTGGAATGTCGGGGGGTGGCGGCTGCGGCGCCGTGCCGGTTCTCCTGTGTCTGGGTTCGGGCGGGTCGTGGAACCCCTTACAGGATAGATTGTGTTTGACATCTATCTTGGCCCCTGTTTAGATTTGGTGAAGCATCTATTCGGGGTCGGTGGGGTCACCGAGCGGGTCGGGCGTTGCGCCACCTGCCGCTGTCCCGAGGCGGACGGCCGGAGCCGGCCGTCCGCGGAGCCACTGACGTCGTCGCCGGGATCGGTGGTGATGTCGGCGGGGCCGTCTTGCCGGCGGTTCTGCCGCCGCTCGGGCCGCACCTCAACCTCATTGTTCCGCTTTCTCGAAGGAGTCCGGCCGATGGTCGCCAGCAATCTTGTTCTCATTCCCGGTTCCGGCGGTGTGGGCCGCGCGGTCTTCGAGGATCTGCGTGCCCACGGCGTGTCGGTGCGGTTCATGGTCCGGCGCGAGGACGAGCGGGCGGCCGCGTTGCGGGCGGCCGGCGCCGAGGTCGTCATCGGTGACCTGACCCGGCCCGAGACGGTGGCAGCCGCCTTGCAGGGTGTGGCGCGGATGTATTTCGCGATGGCTGTGTCGCCGGACCACCTGCTCGCGGCGACCGTGGTGGCCTCTGTCGCCAGGGAATACGGGAAGCTGGAGGCGTTGGTCGACCTGTCGCAGATGACGGTGTCGCAGATGACCGCCACCGGCACCGGGGAGTCGCACCAGCAGCGGCTGCACTGGCTGGCCGAGCAGGTCTTCGACTGGTCGGGTCTGTCGGTGGTGCACATCCGGCCGACGGCCTTTTTGGATACTCCGCTGTTCACGATGATGGCGGCGCGGTCCATCCAGGAGAGCGGGACGATTGCTCTGCCGTTCGGTGCGGGGCGTACCTCGCCGGTCGCCGTGGACGACGTCGCCCGCACTGTCGCCACCGTGCTGCGCGCCCCGGCTGCCCACGTCGGGCAGGTCTACGAGCTGACCGGACCCCGCTCGCTCGACATGAACGAACTGGCCGCGGAGTTCTCGCGGGCGCTGGGCCGCCCGGTTTCCTACGTGGATGTGCCCGCGGACAGGTGGGAGGCCCAGCTTCCGAGGATGGGGATGGCGCCGCACCTCGTCCAGCACGTCGCCACAATGGCCCGGCTGCACCGGGAGGACCGCTACCACCGCACTGCCGACGGCGTCCAGCAGGTGACGGGCGCTCCCGCCCGGTCGGTGGAGGAGTTCGTGGCCGCCCGCAAGGACTTCTACCTGGGCTGAACCGCAAGGGCCGGCTCACCACCCCGGTGAGTCGGCCCTGGCGCTTGGTGGCCGGCTTACCGTCCTGGTGAGCCGGCCCTTGCGCTGCATCCGCGGGCAGCCGTCTCCTGCTGTGCGTTCGCCCTGGGGATCCGGAGCTGTCCGGCGGGCCCGGCCGGCGGCGGCGCCGTGCGCGGCGTGGCCGGCCGGCCTGCCCGTGCGGCTCGCGGTCAGTCGGTGTCCTGTGGTGCGGACCCTTGGGTGGTGTCCCCGGTGAGGGCCGTGCGCGCGGCGTGCAGCAGTTCTTCGGAGATCGGGTTGCCCCGGGTGGCGCGGGCGAGGGCGACGGCCCCGACGAGGGTGCACAGCTGGGCCATGCCGTCGTCGTCGCCGGTGGCCAGGCGGGCTGCGCGGTTGCGGATCCCGTCGATGTAGAGGTCGCGGGAGCGGGCGGCCCGGCCGGCCTCGCGCCCCAGGTCGGCGGCGAATCCGGAGACGGGGCAGCCGTCGCCGGGGTGGTCGCGGTGCCAGAGCGAGAGGTAGTCCTCGATCATTTTCTGCCGGGCGGCCTCGTGCTCTTGGGGGGCTTCGTCGGGGCCGGCCGGCGCGCAGTGCGCCTCCTGCCCGGCGAAGGCGTGGGCGATGGCCTCGTCGACCAGGTCGTCCTTCGAGGCGAACTGTTTGTAGAACCCGCCGTGGGTCAGTCCGATGGCCTTCATCAGGTCGGCGACGCTGACCGCGGTGCCTTCCTCGCGGAACATCCGGGAGGCGGTGGCGACGACGCGCTGCCGGTTCTCCTGCGCCTGCGCCCGGGACACACGGCCCATGGAATCACTCTCCTTAAATGGATGTCACTTGCCATCTATCCTAGCTCTCTGTTTAGATTTGCATCAACATCTATTTTGGGCGTCCGGGACTCGGCAACCCAGGCAGAGCCTCTTCCTGCCACGACCCGGCACCGACGCCCTCCGCCAGGCAACCCCCCAAACACCAACAGCCTTGGAGTCCCCCGTGGCATCACCGCCCGCCCCCGCCGAGTCCTCTACGCCGCAGGCACCCGCACCCTCCACGGCGCCCGTCCAGCGGCGTGTCCCCGAGGCGGTCCACCGCCGGCGCTGGGCCATCCTGGCCGTGCTCGCGTGCAGCCTCCTGGTGGTCATGCTGGACAACTCGATCCTCAACGTGGCGACCAAGACGATTGCCCAGCCCGCACCGGTCGGACTCGGCTCCACCCAGAGCCAGCTGGAGTGGGCGGTCAACTCCTACACGCTGGTCTTCGCCGGGCTCCTTTTCACCGCGGGCCTTCTCGGTGACCGCCTGGGCCGCAAGAAGGTGCTGCTCTTCGGCATGGCGGTGTTCGGTGCGGGATCCGTACTCTCCGCGGTGTCGGACTCCTCCGGGCAGCTCATCGCTTTTCGCGCAGTGATGGGCTTCGGAGGTGCGTTCATCCTGCCCGCCACCCTTGCGATCATCATGAACGTCTTCGAGCCCGCGGAGCAGCCCAAGGCCATCGGCATCTGGACCGGCGTTGTCGGCTTCGCCATCGCCGCCGGCCCCATCACCGGCGGCCTCCTGCTCCAGCACTTCTGGTGGGGCTCGGTCTTCCTGGTCAACGTGCCGATCGTGGCCGCCGCGATGACAGCCATGGCAGCGATCGTCCCCGACTCCAAGGACCCCCGGCCCAACAGGCTCGACCCCGTCGGGGTCCTGCTGTCGATCGCCGGTCTGGCACTGCTGGTCTACGGCATCATCAAGGGCGGCCAGCTGGGCGACTTCACCCAGCCCGAAGCCTGGGCGACCATCCTCGCCGGTGTCACGGTCCTGGCCGGCTTCGTGGCCTACGAGGCCCACAGCGACCACCCGGCCCTGGACGTCACCTACTTCCGCAACCGGCGGTTCTCCGCCTCCGTCGCCGCCATCGGCCTGGTCTTCTTCGCCCTCATGGGCGTCACCTTCTTCAGCGTCTTCTACAACCAGAGCGTGCGCGGCTACACCGTCCTGCAGTCCGGCCTCCTGGTGGTGCCACTGGCCGTCTCCCAGATGTTCTTCGCACCGCGGGCCCGGCTGGTCGTCGCCCGCTTCGGCATCCGCGCCGTCTGCGCCGGCGGTCTCGTCCTGACCGCCGTGGCCTTCGTCGGATTCCTGCTGCTCGGCCAGGACACCCCAATCTGGGTGCTGGAAGTGCTGTTCTTCCTGATGGGCACGGGCATGGCCCATGTGATGCCACCCGCCACCGTCATGATCATGTCGTCACTGCCGCGCGAGAAGGCCGGCTCCGGATCCGCCATCAACAACACCTTCAGGCAGGTCGGCGGAGCCATGGGCATCGCCGTCCTGGGGTCACTGCTGTCCACCGCCTACCGCAACGGCATCGACGGCCACTTGGGCGTGCTGCCCGCCTCCGACCGCCACGCGGCAGGCGAATCCGTACAGGCGACCCTCGCCGTCGCCGAGAAGCTGGGACCGGCCGGCCGAGCCCTGATACGGCCCGCACACGACGCCTTCATCCACGCCATGCACATCACCGCCGTAGGCGCGGCGGCTGTCGCCCTGGCCGGCGCGGTCGTCGCCTTGATCTTCCTGCCGGGCAAAGCTGCCGCCCCGGCCGTCGACGGAACCAAGCCCCAGCGCCACACCGCCTGAAGGCAGCTGGTGCCCGCACAGGTGCCGGCACTTCCACTGGACATGATGGAACTTCCAGGTGAGGCGTGCGTGTTCGTCGACGACAGCCGCCATTACCTCCCGCCTGCTGCGGATCTGGGCATGGAAACCATCCTTGCCGAAGATCCCAAGCAGACGGTCTCCCGGCTGGAAGCCCTTCTCGACGTCACGCTGCCCGGAGCGGTCTGCGGTGGGGACCGGCGCGGTGGGGGTAAGACGTGTAGGCCGCCGTGGGTGTAGTGGTAGGGGGTCCGATGACGCCGTAGAGCGGCGCTCTGGGTGAGGAACGCGGTGGGCCGGCCCTTCAGATGGGGGCACTGTTCGGCTGCGGTCCGGGCGTTCCGGACGCACACCTGCGGCTGCGCGGTGCGTACGACCGCGTCCGCGGGCCCCACTTCGTGGGGTCTGGCAAGGAAGAGGTAGCCCGGTTCGTTCGGGCGGGCCGGGCGCAGACCTGGCAGCGCAGTTGTTCCATGGATGCGCGCTGCCGGGAGGGGTGGACCATCCGCCGGCGCGGCCGTCCGGTGGGGAGGTTGTCGGGGCCGATGTTCTGGGAGCAGCGTTTCCACAGCACGCCGCGCAGGTCCCGGTCCCCGCTCTGCTCGTTGCGGTGGGCGAGTTGGGGGTGTCCGTCGGGGCCTTGGGCGCCGTGCAGGGTGGCTAGGAGGTCGGGTGTTCGCCTTCACGGCTGGTGATGGTTGTAGGGCACCAGCCGTGTGGTGCCCGTTTGGCGTGTCGGCGGGACGAGCTGCAGTCGCAGCTGGTCCCGCCGGCCAGTGCGCCGCCGTGGGGTGACGGCGTCGTTGCCGTCTCACGTCGCAGTCTTCGCGCTGCCAAACGGTGAAGCCGCGGGCGACAGGTTCGTTCAGGCGAGGGGGACCGGGGGTTGGTCGACCAGGGAGGCGTCGCCGCCGAGGATGCGGTCGTGGACGCCGACGCTGACGCCGTAGGGAACGCCGAGCGGGATGGCGCTGACCTCGGTCAGACGGGTGTACTGCTCGTCGGTGAGCTGCACGTCCAGGGCGCCGATGTAGTCGTCGAGCTGGCGGGTGTTGCGGGGCCCGATGATCGGGATGTAGGGGGTGGTGGAGCGGGTGCCGCGCTCGCGGAGCCAGGCCACGGAGACCTGGGCGGGCGTGGCGCCGGTCTCCTTGGCGATGTCCAGGACGGTGTCGACGACTGCGGTCTTCTGCGCGTCGGACTCGGTGTGGACCAGGGTCTTCAGGTCGCTGAGGCGGCCCTCGGCGCTGCCGCGGTACTTGCCGGTGAGCAGGCCACCGCCGAGCGGGGACCAGAGGGCCGCGCCCAGGCCGAGGCTCTCGGCCATCGGCAGCAGCTCCCGGTCGGCCGTGCGCTCCACCAGGCTGTACTCGATCTGGATGCCAGCGATCGGGGCCCAGTTCTTCAGCTCGGCCAGGGTGACGGCGCGGGAGACCCGCCAGGCGGGGAAGTTGGACAGCGCGACGTGAAGGATCTTGCCGGAGCTGACCAGGTCGTCCAGGCCACGCAGGATCTCTTCGATGGGGGTCAGGTCGTCCGGGAAGTGGACCCAGTACAGGTCGATGTAGTCGGTGTCGAGGCGCTTCAGGCTGGCGTCCACCGAGTGGATCATGTTCTTGCGGCTGTTGCCGGTCTTGGAGATGTCCACCTGCGGTGTCGAGGCGACGCTGAACTTGCTGGCGACGACGAAGTGGTCGCGGTCGGCCGCGATGAACTGGGAGAGGATCTTCTCCGACTCGCCGAACTGGTAGTTGTCTGCGGTGTCGAGGAAGTTGCCGCCGGCCTCGGCGAACCTGTCGAACATGCGGCGGGACTCGTCGACGTCGGCGCCGGCTCCCCAGCCGGTGCCGAAGTTGCCGGTGCCGAGGGCGTACTGGGAAACGCGGAGTCCGGTCCGGTGTCCGAAGGTGGTGTAACGCATCAGGTCTCCTTGATGTGCGCGATTCAGAAGGTTATGTCGCTATTGCCTAGGTTTTTGCAGGTGTAGGTACGGTTCGGTCAAATGGCTCCGGCGGGATTGGTGGGTTGCTGGTTGTGCCCACGGGGTGAGCGGGCGCCGCGGCTGCTGCTGGGGCTAGCGGGCCGTGACGGTTTTGGGGTGGCGACGGGGCGTGAGGCCCAGGGCGGCGAGGCCGCTGGCGGCCATGGCGCCGGCCGAGATCCACCAGGCGAGGGAGAAGGTGCGGGCGGGTCCTGCGGATCCGGCGTCCGCGAGGATGACGACCAGGACGCTGACGCCGAGCACGGTGCCGACCTGGCCGGCCATGGAGACGATCGCACTGCCGGTAGCGCCCCGGTCCTGGGGCAGGCCGGAGGTGGCGGAGGAGATCATCGTGGGGAGCGCGAGACCGACGCCGACGCCGGCGACGAGCCAGCCGGGCAGGATGTCGGTGGCGTAGTTCAGGGAGCTGCTCGCATTCAGGGCGACCCAGGCGGTGCCGAGGGCGACCAGTACGGAGCCCATGGCGGCGACGACGCCGACCCGTACGCGCCGGGCCAGACGCTGGCCGAGTGAGGCGGCGACGAAAACCATGGCCGGGCCGGGGGCGACGCCGAGTCCTGTCTCGATCGCCGACCAGTGCCAGACCTGCTGCAGCCACAAGGTGACGCCGAGCAGCTGGACGGCGAAGGCGGCGTAGAAGAGCAGGGTGGCGATGTTGGCCCAGGCGAAGCCGCGGTCGCGCAGCAGGCTCAGGTCCACCACGGGCACCGCGTGGCGCTTCGAGCGCACCAGGCACAGGATGAGTGCGGCCGCGGCGGTCGCGAAGCTGCCGATCGTCGATCCGGAGCACCAGTCCCACTCGGGGGCCTGAACCAGGCCCAGTGCCAGCGCGCCGATCGCGACCACCAGGAGCGCTCCGCCGAGCAGGTCGGGCAGGCGGGTGTCGGTGCTCCGGCGTCCGGCGGGCAGCAGCCGCACCGCCATGACCAGGGCGATGATGCCGATCGGCAGGTTCAGCAGGAAGATCCACTGCCAGGCGACCTGGACGAGCAGGCCGCCGACGACGGGGCCGGCTGCCGCGGCCAGCGAGCCGCTGGCCGCCCAGATCTGTATATAGCGGGTGATCTTCGCTGGCGGGGCCGTGGTGAGCACGAGGCCGAGGCTCGCGGGGGTCAGGACGGCGGCGCCGGCTGCCTGCAGGAAGCGGAAAGCGACGAGCGCCCACAGGTTGTCGCTGAGGGCGGCCCCCAGGCTGGCCACGGTGAAGATGCCGAGGCCGAGCAGGAATCCGCTCTTGTGGCCGTAACGATCGGCCAGACGGCCCGCCGGGACCAGCAGCGCGGCGTAGACGATCGCGTAGCCGTTGAGGATCCAGCTCAGCTTGGACAGCGATGTCTCCCCGACGCCCTGGCCGATTGGAGTCAGGGCGACGTTGACGACGAAGGCGTCAAGCGCGGACAGGAACACCGACGTGGCCAGCACGGCCAGCACGAGTCCTGGATGCGGCTTGCGCCGCCCGGCGTGAGGAGCCTCGGGGGCGTGGGCCCGCACCGCGGCGGTATGGCCTACGGCGGAATCCACAGGGGATTGGGACATGGATCTTTCTCCGGAACAGGGCACGGGAGGGCGCCGGCCGAACTCGACGGTGAGCTGGGGTGGAGGCGCGAGGGGTCTGCCCGCGAACGGCACGACCCGGTATCTGCGGCGTCGTAGGGGCGGGAGGAAAGGGTCCTCACCCGCCCTTAACCAAACCGATCGGTTTCCTTACGCTTTCGACCGTAGCAGGAGGATCCAGCTATGTAAAACGATCGGTATCATTAAGCTATGAGCGATGAAGTACCCCCCGTGCGCCGACGCCGCGGCCGTGGCGCCCGGGAACGGATCCTCAAGGCGGCCACCGAGCTGTTCACCGCCCAAGGGGTCAACGCCACCGGCATGGAGCAGCTGACCACGGCCGCCCACGTGTCCAAGCGCACCCTGTACACGCACTTCGCCAGCAAGGACGACCTCGTCCACGCCTACCTGAGCCAGCTCCAGGACGGCCTGCTGCCGGCCGAGACCTTCGCTGAGGAGGCGTGCGCGGATCCCCGTCGGCAGCTGCTTGCGATCTTCGACTGGGATCCGCGCACCTCCGACGGCCCGCTGCGCGGCTGCCCCTTCCTCAACGCCGCCGTCGAGGTGCCCGACCCCGACCACCCCGTCCATCAACTCGCGGCCGCGTACAAGACCGAATTCACCCGCCGTCTCACCGCCATCGCCCAGCAGGCTGGTGCCCGCAACCCCGAAGAGCTCGGCGAGCAGCTCGCCCTGCTCTACGACGGCGCCGCAGCCCGCAGCATGGCCTTCAACCACATCGGTGCCGGAGTGCACGCCCGCACCATCGCCGCCAAACTCATCGACGAAGCCGTCGCCGCTGCTCCCGAGTCACCCACCGGAACGGCGACAACAGCCTGAGCAGGCGCTCGAGCACCATCCAAGGTCAGAAGGCCATCCGGGCCGAACAGCACCAGGGACCGCTGTCAGGGGGCCTCGGCGCAAGTTCCGGCTCGGTTCCTCCAACGACCGGCAGGGACCTCGGTCTGCTGGAAAGCGCCAGGCTCGCGAACTGCTGAGAGGTCGGCCCCTGTCGGCGGGCTGGGGACATGAAATCCTGGCTGGGTGCGGTGCCGCCGGGCGGGGCGCGGTCTTGGTGAAGGGATCGCGTCCCCGGATCCACCTTGGGCCTCCGCCCAGCGGCGTATGAGGAGGAGCCGGTCTGACCTGAGGGATCACAGTCCCGGAACGGCGGCAGGCTTCCCCCTCACACAGCGGGCCCTTGCACTTCCGTAGTTGGGCTCACCGCTGAGCTATTAGGGTCCGTCTTCAAAGATCATCGGATAGTGGATCATGGTGGGGTGATACGTCGCCATGAACTCACCGATCTGGAGTGGGAGTTGCTCGCTCCG
>NZ_JBEOWS010000346.1:0-10144 GCF_040296125.1 Streptomyces sp. NPDC002265
CGTCCGACCGCAGCAAGACTCACTCCGACCGCCTGTTCTCCAAGCGGGCGGGCCTGGTGACGGCCGTCGCCCTCCTCCGGGCCGGAGGAGTGGCGACCGGTACCGCGACGGCCAGTGCCCACCACTGGCGCGACGACAAGGCCAGCAGCCCTTCCACCGCCTCGACCGTCCGCACCCTCGCGGACATCCAGGACATCGAGAAGCTGAAGGCCCGCTACTTCCAGGACATCGACACCAAGCAGTGGGCCGATCTCCAGGCGCTGTTCACGCCCGACGCGCACATCAACACCGGCCAGGAGTTCAACAGCCCGGCGGAACTGGTCAAGGCCACCAAGAGCCTGATCGCCGACGCCCCCACCGCACACCAGGGCCTCCTTCCGAACATCACGGTCAAGGGGGACACGGCATCCGGCACCTGGGTCATGGAGGACTACGTCAACCTGAAGGCAGGCGGCGGTTTCCATGGCTATGGCCAGTACCACGACACCTACAAGCGCATCGACGGACGTTGGTACATCACCGGATCGGTGCTGGAGCGGTACCGCATGGACCCCCTCCCCGACACGGGCCCCTATCAGGCCCCGCAGAAGACCAACTGACCCGTTGCCGGACCGCTGGGGCGCTGCCGCGCCCCAGGAAGGAGAACCATGAAAGCCGTCGGAGTGTCCCGCTTCGGAGGACCGGAAGCCCTGGAGATCTTCGAGATTCCCGAGCCGCACGCCGGTCTCGGCCAGGTCCGCATCCGGGTCCACGCCGCGACCGTCAACCCGGGGGACCGCTACCTGCGCAACGGAGCGATCGCCCACCTGGCGCCGGGACCGCCTTACATCCCCGGCATGGAGACGGCCGGCGTACTGGACGAGATCGGCCCCGAGTCGGTGACCGGCCTGCGCGTCGGTGACCGGGTGACGGCCATGACCATGCCGCTCATGGAACACGCCGGCGGCTACGCCGAATACGTGGTCCTCCCCGCCAGTTGGGTCGTCCGTGCACCGGCCGGCTTCACATACGCCCAGGCCGCGACCCTCCCCATGAACGGCCTCACCGCCAGGCAGGCCCTCGACCTGCTCGCCCTGACCCCGGGACAGACCCTCGCCGTCATCGGCGCGGCCGGCGTCGTCGGTGGATACGCCGTCCAGCTCGCCAAGGCCGACGGCCTCACCGTCATCGCCGACGCCTCACCCGCCGACCGGGAGCTCGTGCACGCGCTCGGCGCTGACACCGTGATACCCCGCGGCGATGCCGTCACCGACCACATCCTGCGGGCGGCCCCCGGCGGAGTGCACGGCCTCCTGGACGCAGCCGTCCTCGGCTCGGCCACCCTCGCGCCCGCGGTCCGGCCCGGCGGAGGAATCGCCGCACTGCTCGGCGAAGGCGCCAAAGCCATGCCGCCCGGCGAACTCGGCCGCCGCTCTGTTCGCCTGCACCCGGTCAACGTCCCCGACTCTCTCGGCGACCACGTCCGACTCGACCGCCTGCGCACCCAGGCGCAGGACGGCGCCCTCACCTTGCGCGTCGCCGGGACCTTTCCTCCGGAACAGGCTTCCGACGCCCACCGCCTTCTCGAAGCCGGAGGCGTTCGCGGCCGCCTCGTCCTGCGGTTCCGGGAGGAGGACGCGGACGAGTGATCGGGCCGCAAGACCGGGCGACCTGCCCGGGGGCGGTCACCAAGAACAGGCAGCTCGACCTGTCGGGTCGACGGTGTCAGAGCCATGGTGCAGCTCAGGCGCCTCGCCGATGGCTTTGTTCACGACTTCGGGCTCTGGTCCAACTTTTGGGCTCTGTCTCACTTTCAGTGGTAACGGTAAGTAGCTGTCGTGGCTGGCAGGCATACCCCCAGACCAGCATGGGTGAAGTGACCGTCGACACCGTGCACGGTCCGCTCGACGACGTGTCTGCGGCTGCTCTCCTCGGAGCTTGGACCAGGCACATCAGCGATGACGCTCTGCCACCACCGAATGTGAGACAGAGCCAACCTTTGTGGAGTGGTGACGCTCGGTGTTGCTGATGGCTGCCGTGCATGGTGATGTGCCACCACGACCGACAGGGGTGTCGGTGGGACGGTCGATAATGCCGGTCATGGCAGATCGCAGTCCGGTCGTCCGCTGAAACCGGCACGGCCACACCACCGTGGTTCGCGTGTGGGCAGCAGCGGACATCCTCCACAAAGCCCGCACGGCCGCTACGGCAGAAGGAAAAGACTAAAAACCGAACGCGCGAGCTCGAGGGCGTGATTGCGCACCTAAAGAGTTGTCCCGCAATGACCTGCCTGCTGCCTGGCATGATCGACGCGTGACCAGTGAACCTGAGCGGCAGGGCCGCATGAAGTACGTGCTGTTCGACGTCGATGGCACGCTGATTGACGCGGTGAGCAACCAGCGTCGGGTCTGGGGAATCTGGGCGGAGCGGTACGGGCTGGACGCAGACGAGGTCTACCAGGTGGCTCTACGGACGCGGCCGATGGAGACGTTCGCCCAGGTCGCTGTGGACCACGATCCGCGTGAGTGCCTGGCCACACTGCACGAGCTGGAAGACGAAGACGTCCGCTCCGGCGTCTATGCGGCTTTCGACGGCGCGTCGGAGCTGTTGCACGGCCTGCCATTGAAGTCCTGGGCGCTGGTGACCTCGAACTACGAGCACCGGGTGCGCGGCCGTTTCCTGCGAACGGGTTTGCCGGTGCCGGGCGTGATAGTGGACGCGGCCGCGGTCGAGAAGGGCAAGCCCTCTCCCGTCCCCTATCTGCGAGCAGCTGAGCAGCTCGGCGCCAGTCCGGGAGACTGCCTGGTCATCGAGGACGCCCCGTCCGGAGTGCGGTCCGGGCTGCGGGCCGGGATGACGGTGTGGGGTGTGAACGCCGCCGTCGCGGTGGAGGGCGTGCATCGCCACTTCGTCAGTCTTCGCGAGGCAGTACCTCACATCCTCGCCTTCGCGTCCGACCCTCACGGGAGCGCCGCAGTCTGAGCTCCTCCGCCGGCACCAAGCAGCAATCTCTCCCTCGCTGGGTGACCGAGAAGGCGAGCAGGTCAGCCAGCCCGCCGTAGATAATTTACGGGGCAAGACTTAGAGCAAAAATATGTTCGATCCACTCGCGGGATCTTCCGGACGACCTGGACCGGCTCCAGACCTGAGTGCTTAGCGTCTGGGCGTACTTGACGGCCACGACCGGCAGGTCCCGAGACGGTGTCCCGCCAAGTGGTGTAGCAGCGATCGCCGCGAAAGTGCAGGGTGTGGCCGGATGCGGGCAATAGTCGACCGGACGATCTGACGCTTTGTCAGTCGTTGACGTCTATGGCGCGGCGCTGCCGGCCTTGGCGCGCCCTTCTCCGAGGCCAGAGCCGCGGGTTCCGCTGCGGCCATCTCCGGCAAGACGGCTCGCCTGATGAGCTGTCAGGTCGCAGAGATGTCGTGCAGGCCGATTGGGCGCGTGACCTGCATCTTCGATGTGATCGCCGCTACACCGCTTGGCGGGACGCGACCGGCCCCGGCCCCGAGGTGTCGGGATCAATCGTTCAGTGCTCTCCGTACTGGGAGTGCTTCCACGGACAAGCCGCCGCGCCGGACCAGTCCAGTTGCCAATCGGGACGGATTCCGGTGGCCGTCCAGCCGCTCGGCCGGCGGGTCCTCCTGGGAAGCCCGGCCTGTCGGGCGTTGGCCGCCGCGTCGTACGCCTTGTGGGCGGCGTGAACCGCGTCAGCGGCACAGTCGGCCTGCCCGGTGAATACATGCACTCCCTGCCGGCTGTTGCTGAGCCGCGCAGGAACGCTGACCTGGTAAACCTGCGAAGACATCGTGGTTTCCTTTGGCCTCGTACACAAAAGGATGATCAGTGAGGGCAGGCGGGCGGTCGGTTCACGTCGTCGTCCTGCCTGTCGTGTCGTCATGTCCGCCATCGGTGAGGTGATCGACAGCTTGTGGACTGTTCTCCTGTCGCCGCTGAATGGCTCCGGTGGGTCCAACAACAGAAAGGCCCGATGACTTCCACTATTCGGATAAATCTTTCCTAAATGTGGAATTCGTAAAGACGTGTCGATCGGTCCACGCCGCCCGTTCGGACGGACCTTGGTGACAGGCCGGACCGCCGTTTCAGCGGGCAAGGGTGACGGTGATCGGCTGGTTGGGGCAGGCGGCGAGGCGCTCGGCGAGCGCGTTGTGCTCGGCGGGGTCGGCGGGGTCGGCGCACAACTGGTAGCGGGTCTTGTCGGCGACCCAGTTGGTGACGTACTCGCACCAGTAGGGCGCGTACGGCGGGAGCCACTCGGTGGGGTCCTTGTCGGCCTTGGACTGGTTGGAGGCTGCGGAGACTGTGATGAGCGCGCGGGGGTCGTCGAGGTCGTTGGCGTAGGCCTCGCGTTCCCCGGCTGTCCAGGCGGAGGCGCCGGAGTCCCAGGCCTCGGCGAGCGGGACCAGGTCTTATCCGTACCTTGCTGTTGGTGCCGCTGACGACGGTGACATGAGCGGGGTGCCCCGTGTCCTGTCTGTGGGCGGTGCGTTATCCGGTACAGCGGTGAGGTGCCGCTGACACTGGTGACAGAGGGGCAGACCGAGGCGCTGGTCGCCCGCCACCAGATCCAGTTCACCGCCTGTCACGGCGAGCCGATGTCTGGCTCGCAGGCCGCGCCGCCGAGACCCACGCCCTGCTCCAGGTCTTCGTCGCCCTGGACCAGGTCAGCGCCCACGAGGACGGGCAACTCCGGGCGGTTCGCGGGGCAGGCGCGACCGTCCGCCCCGAACCACGGTCCGTGGCTGACCCGCAGGGCTTCGGCGTAGTCGCGGGACGTCCGGATTGTGATCATCCGAGGCCGAGGAGTGCGAGGGGGCGGCGGGGGTCGCGGGCGTTGCGGCGGAGGCCGGCGGCGAAGTTCTTCACTCCTGCTGTCCGGAGGGCTCCTATGGCGAGGTTGCGCCAGGTGGCCATGGCGTGAGGTGTGTTGCCGGTCCGCAGTTGGGAGGCGTCCTCGGCGAAGGTGGTGTCGCCGACGTGGTGCAGGGCCTCGATCTTCCAGTGGTCGCGCACGAGTCGGGCGAGGTCGGGGTGGCCTGCTCGGCAGTCAGGCTGGTTTCGGCGTAGACGGTCTTGACGGTGGTCTGGCCGGTCTTGCGGTCGGTGCGCCGACGCTTGACCTGGACGGCCTGGCGCGCGCCGGGGAAGAGGAGATTGCTCACGGTGGCGACCTTGATCTGGCGGATCTCCGAGCGGCCGTGGCCAGCGTTCCTAGTACGGCCCTGGAGGGGGATGTTGTTCCAGGGCAGGGACTTGAGCTGCTTGCGGAGCTTCTTTTGGTTGTCCTTGACGATCACAATGTAGTGGGCCTTGCGGGCGAGGAGGTAGTCGGTGTGCTCCCGCTGGGTGTGCATCGCGTCGCTGGTGACCACGGTGTCGGCGAGGTCGGTGACAGCGTCCAACAGCGGCTGGAAGCAGGTGATCTCGTCGGTTTTCTCGCCGATGTCCAGCTGGGCAAGGAGCAGGCTGCTGGCGTGGTCGAGGGGGGGCAGGTGGATCTTCCGGCCCCTGGCCTTGGCCGCGTCGCGCAGGCTCTTGCCGTCCACGGCCAGACCGCGAAGCCCGGCCGTCGCCGTCGCCTTCGGTCGGCGGTCTGCCAGCCAGCGTCCGACGGCTCGGTCGAGCGCATCGGCGTCGACACGGGCCAGTAGTCGCCGGACCGTCGTCTCGGCGGGCAGAGCACGCCGGGGAATCAAAGGGTCGGGACGGGCGCCGAGCTGTCGGAGTACGTGGGCCGGGGCATCGGCAATCCATTCGCCGACCGCCGGCAGCGAGGTCGCTCCAGCCAGCACGGCACACGCGGTGAGTGCGAGCACGACGGCCAGCGGGTGACGTACCCCGCGCGGATCACGCGGATCCGGCACCTCGGCCGGCCGCTCCAGCAAGCTCGGGACCTGTGTGGATACGACCTCGGGCTGCTTGCGGAGCTGGTCTAGAGCAGGCGGGATCAGCGATGAAGCGTCAACAGGCACGGTCTTCCACTCGAATCACGGGGCGTCGAGAACTCCATGATCTTGGAAGCCCGTGCCTGTCACACTTCCAGGCGCCGCCACAGCTCCTCAACGGCTGAGGAACAGCGGGGCTGTCACCTATCCAAGGAACGCCGCGGTGGTGGCCACGAACCGGTCCGCGTCGTCGAGCCAGGGGAAGTGCCCGGCTCCGGGCTGGACAACGAGCCGGGCGTTCGGGAACAGTCTGGCGAGCTCGGCCATGGTGCGCGGCGGGGCACCGAGGTCGACCTCACCGGCCAGCACGAGCACCGGCGCTGCAAACCGGGCGAGAGCGGCACGAGTCGTGTCCTGATCGAAAGCGCCTTCGGCGCCATAGGCCGCCACGACCTCCAGGTCCTGCTGCTCTTGGTCAGCCGCCTGATGTGCCTGTGCCGCCGCGTCCCAACGCCCGTAGGAGAAAGGCGCGATGGCCTGCCAGCTCTCGGCGGTCGCCTGGCCCGCTACGATCGCCTCCAGAGCCGCGAACGCCACCGGGAACCACGGCTCGTCCCGGCGCAGCTGCGCGGTCTCGCGCCGGAGCTCACCCGGGATCGCGATACCGACGGCTCGGACGCTCGCCGTGATCAGCGAAAGCGTGCTCACGTGCTCCGCATGGCGGGCCGCATACAGCGCAGCCAGATTCGCGCCGGCGCAATGCGCGAGCAGATCCATCCGCTCCAGGCGCAGGTGCGCACGCAGGGCCTCCACGTCATCGACCAGGCGATCGCAGCGGTAGCTGGCGGCGTCCTCCGGCACCGCGGACTGACCGGTGCCGCGCAGATCCAGCCTGATCAACTGCCGGTGCGCGGACAGCCCGCCGAGGTCGCCGAGGTAGGCGGAGGCCGTCGGCCCTCCTGGCAAACAGACCACAGGCGGGCCGTCGCCGACTACGTGGTAGGCGAGCTTGGTGCCGTCGTGCGCGGTGAAGAAGTCCATGCCCGGCAGCCTGGGGGAGGCGATGAGCGGTGGCTATCGTTTAGCCACAGCTACACGATAGGGGCGCCCGAATGGCGGTCGAGATCAGGTTCACCGCGGCGTCCGTCGCCAAGGTGCGGTTCGCCATCTCACCGCTGGGCGAGACGGTACTGGCACTGCGGATCCTGCTGGGCACCGGCGGGCACGCGGTCCACCAGCCATGGGTGCGCCAGGCGCGGCCGCTGCTGGCGGACGAACGAGAACTGCCGCTGCTGCGTGCACTGATCGCGGGACCGTTGCCGTCGTTCCTCTTCCCGGTACCGGGAGAGCGGCTGCCGTCGATGGCGGCGGAGTTGGACCTGCTGCGGGCGACAGAGGAGGACTTCTTCCGGCGTGAGTACGGCGCGGTCCTGCGCGTACCGGCCGAGGAGGCCCCTGAGCCGGCGGCGGTGCTGCCGCGGCTGGCGGAGGCGCTCCTCCGCTGCTACGAGCTGATGATCGCTCCGCACTGGGGCCGGATGTTCGCGGTGCTGGAGGCCGACATCGGCAGGCGAGCGCTGACCCTGGTGGACGGCGGGGTGCAGGCACTGTTCGGCGCGTTGCACCGGGATATCGCTTGGGACGGTGGCCAGCTGGTGGTGCACGGCCGACGGACCCCGCACTCCGTCTACACGGTGGACACCGGCGGACATGGCCTGGTCGTGCTGCCCAGCGTCTTCAACTGGCCGAACGTGGGTGTCGACAAGTCCCCGGTCGCCGCCGCGTCGATCCGCTATCCGGCCACGGGCGTCGGACTCCTCTGGGAGCCGTCCCCGCCTCCACTGGCGGGCCTGGCCCCAGTGCTGGGCCACACGAGGACGGCGCTGCTGGCCGCTTTGGCCGAACCCTTGACGACCGCGGCCCTGGCCACACGCCTGGGCGTCACCCCCAGCGCGGTCTCGCAACACCTGCGCGTGCTACGAGGCGCAGGCCTGGTAGCGACACAACGCAATGGCCGCACCGCGCTCCACCTACGCACGGAACGAGCGACCCATCTGTTGGGCGCCACCTCTCCGTAGCGCCGCTGGCAGCGTGCCCAAGCCTCAGTCATCCGACAACCCCCCAAGAGTGAGGATCTCCAGACAGGAGATCACTACAAACCAGACGGCCCTCGACTACGCCGAAGTCGTGGGGTTCGGGGTGGTGCGGGAGGGGGTGCGAGAAAAAGCCGGGGTATTCGTCTGCGGTGAGAGGAGACACTTTCCCCGCAGGTCGGGTGTGGAATTTTCTCGGAACATTCGCTGGTGGGTGTGGTGGAGGCAGGTGTTCAGTCTCTTCGGGGAGGGTGCATTTCCGGTCGGAATGAGTTGATGGAACTCCCGGTGGATGTCGTTCCGGTGTGTCGGGGGTCTTTCGTTTTCGACCCGCCGGATTCGTCGGCCGCCCGGGTGTTCTTGCCGGTGCATTCTCGGGTGTAATAGGGGTGGCTGGGCGGGACTCCTGTGCCGTTTGGCCTGCTGCTTATTTCGTCGGGTTCTTGTCGGCGGGTTCGGTTCGGACCGGTCGGCCTCCATTGGCGGCCGGGATTTTGCGTGTGATGTCGTTTCCCGGGCGGAGATTGCCCTGGAAATTGGAGGAGAATCGATCGGTGAAGCGTGTGGCTGGAATTCTGGCTGCTGCGGCCCTGGCGGCCGGTGCCGTCGTGGTGTTGCTGGCGGGTCCGGCGGCAGTCGCTGCGGCGTCCGGCCCCAGGACGCTGCCCGTGACCGTGAGTCACCCGCCGGCGTTTCGTGACCACGGCGGTGCCCGGGGCCGTGGCGGTGGCTGGGACCGTGATGGTGAGCGGGGTCGTGGCGGTGGTCGGGGTCGTGATGGTGACCGGGGTCGTGGCGGTGGCTGGGACCGTGGCGGTGACCGGGGTCGTGGCGGTGGCTGGGACCACGGCGGTGACCGGGTCCGTGGCGGTGGCTGGGGTCGTGGCGGTGACCGGGGTCGTGATGGTGGCGGTGGTCGGGGTCGTGATGGTGGCTGGGGGTTGGGCTGGGTCGGCTGGTACGACGAGGGCCGTGATGATGTGGGGCGCCATGGTCGGTGGAGCGATTGCCGCGGCTGGGGGCACCGTCACCACAAGTGCTGGGTGTGTGTGGCGGACGGCTGGCTGCGGTAGCTCTCAGGATGATCGTCCGGGTGCTGCCTGCGCTCACGCGAGGAGCGCGGTGGGCGGTGCCTGGATACGGGCGGGCGGGGGCTGGGCGCGACGGTGCGGCACCGTTGGGGTGTTGTGCCGTTGAGTTTGTGCGGCGTGGCGCGGCCGGGGGCCGTTCGTGGACCGGGGCTGGTTCCCGGCGGGTCCTGGCGGTTTTTTGGTGGCTCGCTGTCGTTGCGGGCGCCGTGTGTGCTCGCCCTCGCGTGCTGTGTCTGGGGACCCGGGCCGTAGGGGCCGTCCCCGGCAGGGCTGTGCCGTGGGAGGGCCTGGCCTTCTTCCGTGCCGGCCCGGGACGGGGACCGTTCGGTTCGGGGCGGCAGGCGTCGTTTGGCCGCGCGGTGTTGCGTCACCGGTGGTGTGTCACATCCGTGAGCAGTCGATGCCGTGTCCGGTGGTGATCGCGCCGGCCGGGGCCCGGCCTCGCAGGGCGGGGTGTGTGTCCGCCCCTGCTCGTGCGATGGCGGGGGTGAGCCGGCACGGGACGGCGTGTAAGGCCCGGGGCCGGTGCTCGGGGCCGGTGCTCGGGGCCGGTGCATGGGGCCGGTGCATGGGGCGGGTGCTCGGGGCGGGTGCACGGGGCGGGTGCATGGGGCGGGCTCCCCTTTTTTTGGTTCTGCGTCGGGGCAGGGGTCCGGTGCGGTGGCATCCGGGGGTCCGGGTGGGGCGGGCCGTTGGTTCCGGCAGAAGGGGAATGCGCAGTGGGCCAGGCTCTGCGTGGCCGCCCGCGTGACGGCCCGGACGGTGCCGTGCCGCGGCGCCCGTGCCTCGCCGTCCGTGAGCAGCCGCTGCCGTCGCTCGTGACGGATGCGCGCAGAGCACCGCAGCCGTCACGGCGGGTCGGCCGCGGGTCTCGTCCTGAAATGCGCGTGCCACGTCGAGGAGCCCCCGGGCGGGGGCGCGGCACGTTGATGGTGTCCCGCCAAGTGGTGTAGCAGCGATCGCCGCGAAAGTGCAGGTCGTGGCCAGATGCGGGCAATAGTCGACCGGACGATCTGACGCTTTGTCAGTCGATGACGTCTATGGCGCGGCGCTGCCGGCCTTGGCGCGCCCTTC
>NZ_JBEOWS010000347.1:0-10132 GCF_040296125.1 Streptomyces sp. NPDC002265
GCCCTGCACTGGAAGACCCGGCCGCGGGGGGCCCGCGCCGCGGGCCCGGCCCTCGGGAGGGGGGACGTCCCGATCACCCCCCCCGACCGCCTCTGGGGGGGCGCCCCCCACCCCCCCCGCCCACCCCCCCCCGCCCCCCGCGCGGCGCGCCCCCCCGCCGCCGCGGCCCAGCCGCAGGAACCGACCCGCGCCCGCATCTGACGCCCCGAGGACCGCCGGACGCCGTCACGCCCCGGCTTCGCCTCGGCCCGTGCGTGCCGTCTCCGCCAGAGTCCGCAGCGCGCGCGTCAGCTCGGCCTCGGAGACCGAGGCGAGACCGAGCCGCACCGCGTCCGGGGTCCGGCCCGGGTCCACGGCGAAGGCGGGTCCCGGCGTGACGGCGATCCCGTGCACGGCCGCGGCGGCCGTGAAGGTGTCGGCGCGCCAGGGCGCGGGCAGGTCCCACCAGACGAAGCAGGAGTGCGGGTCGGTCCGCACCGTGAAGCCGGCCAGTTCCCGCGCGACGATGTCCTGCCGCCGCGCCGTGTCCGCGCGCTTGGCCGCCGCAAGCCGCCGTACCGTGCCGTCCCCGGCCCACCGCACAGCCGCCTCCAGCGCGAACCGCCCCGCGCTCCAGCCCCCGGAACGGACCGCCGCGGCCACGCTCTCCACCCGCCCGGGCGGTACGACGAGGAAACCGGCGGCGAGTCCGGGCGCGACCCGCTTGGACAGCCCGTCGACGACATGGGTGAGCCCGGGTGCCCCGGCGGCGAACGGGGTGTCCCCGGGGCACAGGAAGGACCAGACGCGGTCCTCCACGACAGGCAGCGCGAGGTCGGTGACGGCCCGCGCGATCCGCTGCCGCCGCTCGGGCGGGGTGGTGACCGACGTCGGGTTGTGCAGCACCGGCTGGAGGTAGAGCGCGGACAGGGGAGCGGAGCGGTGGGCGGCGGCGAGGGACTCCGGGCGCAGCCCGTGCGCGTCGGTGGCCAGCGGGACCAGGACGATGCCCAGCCGGGCGGCGATCTCCTTGACCAGCGGATACGTCAGCTCCTCGACCCCGACCCGGCCGCCGGGGCGGACCAGGGAGGCGAGGGCGGCGGCGACGGCCTGGCGCGCGTTGCCGGTGAAGAGCAGCTGCGCGGGGTCGGGGCGCCAGCCCGGGGCGGCCAGCAGGGCGGCCGCGGCGGCGCGGGCCTCGGCGGTGCCGATGGCGGCCGCCGGACGCAGCGACTCGGCCAGGACGTCGGGCCGCAGCAGTGACGCGAGGGCGGGCGCGAGAAGCTCGGACTGGCCGGGTGCGGAAGGGTAGTTGAGCTCCAGGTTGACCGGCGCGCGGGTCGCCTCCTCGGTCAGCGCGCGGCCGGTGGGCCCCGCCGCCGCGGCCCGCACGAAGGTGCCGCGGCCGACCTCGCCCACCACCAGTCCACGCCGCACGAGTTCGCCGTACACCCGCCCCGCGGTCGACCCGGCGATCCCGTGCCGGCGCGCGAACAGCCGCTGTGGAGCCAGCCGTTGGCCGGGGCTGAGCCGCCCGGCGGCGATGTCGTCGGCTATGCGGTCGGCTATGCGCCGGTAGTCGTCCATCCGAGCCCCCACTGGATTGCACCGAGAGCAAAGATCTTATTGCACCGAGTAGTTGCTACGTCCTAGGGTCGAACACATGCCGCCCTTCCTCGCGTACGAGGACAAAGGGCCGGATATCAACCCGGCTCCCGAAGTCCCCGGCACCCCCCATGTCCCCCAGCCTCCCCGCGTCCCGCTCGTACTCGTCCACGGTCACCCCTTCGACCGCACGATGTGGGCCCCGCAGATCGAGGCGTTCTCGTCCGGGCGCCGCGTCGTCGCCCCCGACCTGCGCGGCTACGGCGGCTCACCGGTGGTCCCCGGCCGCACCCCGCTGTCCGTCTTCGCCCTGGACGTCGAGGCACTCCTGGACGACCTGGAGATAAACACCTTCGTCCTGGCCGGCCTGTCGATGGGCGGCCAGATCGCGATGGAGTGCCAGGACCGCTTCGGCGACCGCGTCCGGGGCCTGGTCCTGGCGGACACCTTCCCGGGGGCGGAGACCCCCGAGGGCAGGGTCGCCCGCAACGCCATGGCGGACCGGCTGCTGCGCGAGGGCATGCGCGGCTACGCCGACGAGGTCCTGGAGAAGATGGTCGCCCCCGGCGCCGCCCCGGCCGTCAAGTCCCACGTCCACCGCATGATGACGGCCGCGCATCCCGAGGGCGCCGCCGCCGCGCTCCGCGGCCGCGCCGACCGCCCCGACTACCGGGACCTGCTGACCCGGGTGACGGTCCCCGCCCTGGTCGTCGTCGGCGCGGACGACACGTACACCCCGGTCGCGGACGCCGAGTCGATGCACGCCCTCCTGCCCGACTCCACGCTCCGGGTGATCGAGGGCGCGGCCCATCTGCCGAACCTGGAACGGCCGGCCGAGTTCAACGCCGTACTGGAGGCGTTCCTGGTCCGGGTGGACGCGCAACCCTGGAGCTCCGAATAAAACGCCCATAATGGGCCCATGTCGCGAGAGTTCCCCACCGGCCTGACCCCTCCCGACTGGCTGGTGCGGAACATCCGGCCCCGGCAGGCCCCGGTCAACCGCGCCGCCGCCGTCCGCGCCTCGATCGCCATGGCGCTCCCGCTGGCCGTCGGACTCGCCGCCGGCCGGCCCGACTGCGGCGCCCTCGCGTCCATGGGCGGCATGACCGGCGTCATCAGCGACACCGCCGACGCCTACCGGCTGCGGATCCTGCACATCGCGATCCCCCAGCTGTTCGGCGCCGTCGGCGTCGCTCTCGGCGCCCTCGTCCTCGGCCACGGCTGGGTCGCCGTCGCCACCCTCACCGGCATCGCACTCGTCTCCGGGATGATCTCGACGATCGGTGCCGTGGCCTCCGCGTCGGGCCTGGTCCTGCTGCTGAACTCGGTGATCGGCGCGGGACTGCCGCTGCCCGGCGCCTGGTGGCTGGCGCCGGTCCTGATGTCCGGCGGCGGACTGCTGGTGCTGCTCCTCGGCCTGCTCTTCTGGCCGCTGCGCTCCGGGGTGCCGGAACGGGTGACGGTCGCCGACAGCTACCGCGCCGTCGCCGGCCTGCTCGCCGCCTGCGGCAGCGCGGTGCCCGGCGAGTACGACGAGGCCCGGCGCGCCGTCACCGAGTCGCTGAACAAGTCGTACGACGTCATCCTGGCCCGCCGCACCCACCTGCACGGCCGCAGCCCCGACCTCACCCGTCTGCTCGCACAGCTGAACGCCGTCACCCCGGTGGTCGAGGCCGCCCCGGCCGCGCACCAGAGAGGCCACCGCCTCCCGTCCCGGGTCGCGGAGACCGTACGGCGGCTCGCCGCCGCCGTGGAGGCCGGCCGCACCGGCCCGACGCCGATCGACCTGCCCACCCCCACCGACGAGGCGGGCCGCGCCGTCGAGCACGCCCTGCGCCACGCCGCCGAGGTCGTGGCCGCCCCCGACGTGGAGCTGCTCGGCCCCGCCGCCGCCACGGCGCCGCCCGGACGCGGCACCGCCGCCGTCCCGGTCACCGTCTCCGCCGTCCCCGCCACCGCGCTGCACATCCGCGCCGCCCGGGCCGCCCGCGGCGCCGCCCTGTCCGCCGCCGCCTGGCGCTACGGCCTGCGGCTGGCCCTGTGCATCGGGCTCGCCCAGGTCCTGGTCTCGACCCTCCCGGTCCCCCGCTCCTACTGGGTCGCCCTCACCATCACCTTCGTCCTCAAGCCCGACTTCGGCTCCGTCTTCTCCAGGGCGCTGCTGCGCGCGCTGGGCACGGTCGCCGGCCTGGTCGTCGCGGCGGCGGTGCTGACACAGGTGCCGCGCGGCTGGTGGGACGTACCGACGATGATGCTGCTGGCCCCGCTGATCCCGATCCTCACGCCGCGCGGCTACGGCTACCAGACGGCGGCCATCACCCCGGTGATGCTGCTGCTCTCCGACATCCTCAACCACCTGGGCACGGCCCTGCTCCTCCCGCGCCTGGTGGACTCCCTGGCCGGCTGCGCGATCGCGCTGGTGGCGGGCTATCTCCTGTGGCCCGAGAGCTGGCACACCCGGGTCGGCGACCGCCTGGCGGACGCGGTCGCGGACACCGCCCGCTACGTCGAGTCCGCGTTCGGCGCGGGAACGGCCCCCGCGGTCCGCGCCCGGATGCGCCGCCGCCTCTACCGCGACCTGTCCGACGTCCGTACGGAGTTCCAGCGCGCGCTGACCGAACCGCCGCCCGTCGGCCGGCGCGCCGCCGCCTGGTGGCCGCTCGTCGTCGCCGTGGAACGCATCGTGGACGCCACGACCGCGGCCCGGGTCCGGGTCAAGCACGGGGCCGCGCCGCCGTCCGCGGCGGAGGTGTCCCAGGTGGCACGGCAGCTGGGGGAGCTGTCCGCGGGCCTGCGGGAGGCGACGACCCTGGTCGCCGTCCGCAGCGACCTCACGGGACCGGCGGACAGCGTCCTGGAACCGGTACGCCAGGAGGTCGCGGCGGCCCGGGCGATCGCGTCCCCGCACTGAGCGCCGGCCGGCGGGCGCCGAGGGTACGCGCGTACGGCGCCGCCGAGGAGGGGTGAACGAGAGTGAACCCATGGACGCGGCAAGGGTGTTAACCATGGGGGCGGCACAGCCGGGGACACGGTGTTGACACAGGCGGCCCGGCGTCACTCACCCCACCCCAAGATCACCACCTGGGGCCGCTAACCTTACGTGTCCGTCCTGGCCAGGGATTAACGGGCATCAACTCACGCGAAGGGTTGCGCACATGGGCATTCTGACTCTCCTGCGGAACGCATTCGGCCGCTCACGCAAGGATCACGCCGCCGAAACAAAGGGTGCGGAGCAGATTCCCTCGCAGGAGACGGTCCCCACTCAGGAACCGACGGCCCCCTCCGAGGAGCCGGCATCGGAACCCACGGCAAGCGCCCAGGTCCCCGAGCCGCGCAGCACGTCCGAGCAGGACGAACACGAACTGGTGGCTGCGGCCTTCGACAACGTGACGGTCCCGAAGCCGACGGAGTCGCCGGAGACCGAACCTACGACCGAGGCCGAGCCGGCGGCTGCGGCTGAGCCGGTGGCTGCGGCCGAGGCCGAGCCGGTCGCCGAGGTCGAGACCGGGTCGGTCACCGAAGCCGAGACCGACCCGGTGGCTGAGGTCGAGCCGGTCGCCGAGGCAGAGACCGAGCCGGTGGCTGCGGCCGAGGCCGAGCCGGTCGCCGAAGCCGAGACCGACCCGGTGGCTGAGGTCGAGCCGGTCGCCGAGGCAGAGACCGAGCCGGTGGCTGCGGCCGAGGCCGAGCCGGTCGCCGAAGCCGAGACCGACCCGGTGGCTGAGGTCGAGCCGGTCGCCGAGGCAGAGACCGAGCCTGCGGCTGAGGTCGAGGCAGAGCCGGTGGCTGAGGCTGAACCGGTCACCGAGCCGAAGGCCGAAGCGGAGGCCGAGCCTGTGGCTGAGGCCGAGGCTGAGACCGAGCCCGTGGCTGAGGTCGAGGCAGAGCCGGTCGCCGAGCCGGTGGCTGAAGCCGAGGCAGAGCCGGTGGCCGAAGCCGAGCCGGAGGCCGAGGTCCCCTCGGAGCCGGTGACGGAGACCGAGGTTGCGGCCGAGCCCGAGACTGCGGACGAGCCGGTCGCCGAGGTCACGCCCGCGGCGGACCCCGAGCCCGCGACCGAGCCCGCTGCCGAAGCGGAGCCCGCTCCTGAAGCGGAAGCGGAACCCGTCACCGAGCCCTCGACCGAACCCGAGCCGGTCGAGGCCACCACCGACCCCGAGCCCGAGTCGGACCCCGAGCCCGCGCTCGCGACGGAGTCGGCCCCCGAGCCCGAGTCCGCGCCCGAGGCCGAGCCCGCCGCCCCGCTCGACGCCACCGCTCCCGGTCTCGCCACCGCCCACAGCGCCGCCACCGCCGCCCTGGCGAAGAGCGGCCTCACCGGCACCCGGGCGAAGCTGTACCTCGTACTCGACCGCTCCGCGTCGATGCGCCCCTACTACAAGGACGGCTCCGCCCAGGCCCTCGCCGACCAGACCCTCGCCCTCGCGGCGACCCTGGACGCCGACGCCACGGTGCACGTCGTCTTCTTCTCCACCGAGGTGGACGGCACCGCCGACCTCACCCTCGCCGACCACGAGAACCGGATCGACGAGCTGCACGGCTCCCTCGGCCGCATGGGCCGTACGAGCTACCACGCGGCCGTGGAGGCGATCGTCGCCCACTACCGGAAGTCCGGCACGACGGACCCCGCCCTGGTCGTCTTCCAGACCGACGGCGCCCCGGACGCCAAGACCCCGGCGACCCAGTCCCTCGCGGACGCCGCGAAGAACGACCCGTCCCTCTTCTTCTCCTTCGTCGCCTTCGGTGACCTGGAGAACAAGGCCTTCGACTACCTCCGCAAGCTGAACACCGGCAACGCGGCCTTCTTCCACGCGGGCCCGGCCCCGCGCGAGCTCACGGACGCCGAGCTGTACGAGGGCGTACTGGCCGCCTGGCGTCCGTAACCACCGCCCGACCGGCCGCACCGCCGGGCACCACCCGCGCCGTCCGCTTCCCAACCCGTAAAACGGGAGGCGGGCGGCGTACCCATGTCGGCTACGATTTCAAGGTTCACCGACGACCAGAGAACCAATGATCGTCACCCCGCGTAGCGACTTGGGAGCAGCCCGCGATGGCTCGACACCTCATCACCAGCGCCCTTCCGTACATCAACGGGATCAAGCACCTGGGCAACATGGTGGGGTCCATGCTCCCGGCGGACGTGTACTCCCGGTACCTCCGCCAGCGCGGCCACGACGTCCTCTACATCTGCGCGACGGACGAGCACGGCACGCCCGCCGAGCTCGCGGCCAAGGAGCAGGGCCTGCCCGTGGCCGAGTTCTGCGCCCAGGCGCACGACACGCAGAAGGCGATCTACGACGGCTTCGCGCTCGCCTTCGACTACTTCGGCCGCAGCTCGTCCCCGGAGAACCGGGACATCACCCAGCACTTCGCCCGCAAGCTGAACGAGAACGGCTTCATCGAGGAGCGGGCGATCCGCCAGGTGTACTCCCCGGTCGACGGCCGCTTCCTCCCGGACCGCTATGTCGAGGGCACCTGCCCGCACTGCGGCTACGACAAGGCCCGCGGCGACCAGTGCGAGAACTGCACCCGTGTCCTGGACCCGACCGACCTGATCGACCCGCGTTCGGCGATCTCCGGCTCCACCGACCTGGAGGTCCGCGAGACCAAGCACCTCTTCCTCCTCCAGTCCAAGCTCCAGCACGAGGTCGAGGCCTGGGTCTCGCGCCACGAGGCGGACTGGCCGCAGCTGGCCTCCTCCATCGCCCGCAAGTGGCTGACCGAGGGTCTGCACGACCGGGCGATCACCCGTGACCTGGACTGGGGCGTCCCGGTCCCGGCGGACACCTGGCCGGAGCTGGCGGCGGAGGGCAAGGTCTTCTACGTCTGGTTCGACGCCCCGATCGAGTACATCGGCGCGACGAAGGAGTGGGCGGACCAGGACCCGGAGAACCGGGACTGGAAGTCCTGGTGGTACGAGGCCGACGACACCGTCCGCTACACGGAGTTCATGGCCAAGGACAACGTCCCGTTCCACACGGTGATGTTCCCCGCCACCGAGCTCGGCGTGCGCGAGCCGTGGAAGAAGGTCGACTACGTCAAGGCCTTCAACTGGCTGACGTACTACGGCGGCAAGTTCTCCACGTCCCAGAAGCGCGGTGTCTTCACCGACCAGGCCCTCGACATCCTCCCGGCCGACTACTGGCGCTACTTCCTGATCGCCAACGCCCCGGAGTCGGACGACTCGTCCTTCACCTGGGAGCACTTCACGGCCACGGTGAACAAGGACCTGGCCGACACCCTGGGCAACTTCGTCAACCGGGTGCTGTCCTTCTCCCGCAAGCGCTTCGGCGACGACGTCCCGGCGGGCGGCGAGCCGGGCGAGGCGGAGGCGCGCCTGGGCGAGGAGATCGCCCGGCTGCTCGCCGAGTACGAGTCCCAGATGGAGGCCCTCCAGTTCCGCAAGGCCGCGGCGGCGCTGCGCGCCCTGTGGTCGGCCGGCAACTCCTACCTGGAGGAGAAGGCCCCCTGGCTGGAGATCAAGACCGACAAGGACGGCGCGGCCCTCACCCTGCGCACGGCGATGAACCTGATCCACCTCTACTCGGTGGTCTCGGAGCCGTTCATCCCGGCGTCGGCGGCGACGATGCGCGCGGCCTTCACCCTCGCCGACGACACGGCGGCCTGGGTGACCGAGGCCGAGGCGAAGTCCCTCACCTCGGTGCCCGCAGGCACCCCGTTCACGGTTCCGCCGGTCCTCTTCGCCAAGCTCACGGACGAGGACCTGGAGACCTACAAGGAGCGCTTCGGCGGTTCGCCGGAGTAGCCGCGGCTCTTCCGACAGCGGGCCCGGTGACGTCGTACGGCGTCACCGGGCCCGCTGTGCTGCGTCAGCGCACCGGGTCCGCTAGGACGCCGACGCGGACGGGGTCGCCGACGCGCCGGGCTGCGACGGGGCGTCCTGGCCGTCGTGGGTGGCGTCCGGGTCGACGCCCACCGTGATCGACCCGCGGACCCCACGGGCGATGTGCTTCCTGTCGTAGGTCAGCTTGAGCAGGCCGCCCGTGGTGCCGCTCTGGTCGTAGATCGTGTCCTCGGTGAGCGTGGTGCGCTCGGTGGTGTTGGCGGAGTACGGCGCCACCTCGGCGGAGGCGAGGACGGCCGCCTCGGCGAAGAAGAACTGGCCCGTGTGACAGGTGTGCCCGCCCTCGTAACCGGCCTCGGTCCACTCGCCGTCCACATGCACCTTGACATGGATGTGCACACAGCGACCCCGATACCAGCCCGGAAAGACCGTCCTGAAGGTGACGTGACCGCTGCGGTCGGTCCGCCAGGTACCGCGCAGATAGCGCTCGTCGTCGGTCGGCTCCTCGTGGCCACCGCCGCCGGTGCCGCCGGAGGGCGCGCCGGACGGGGGCTCACCCGTGGGAGAGCCGGAGGGGACGTCGGTCGGAGTGCCCGAGGGGGCGTCGGTCGGCGCGCCGCCGGCGCCGGTGGAGAGGCTCTCGTAGCCGGAGTAGATGCCCAGCGCGTCGCAGTGCCAGATGTCGACGGCCGCGTTCTTGACGGGCTTGCAGGTCTCGGAGTCGATCACTTTGAGGGCCAGGGTCAGCGGGATGCCCTCCTTGTCCTCGGTGATGTCCTTACGGATCTTGTCCGCGTCGATGTAGTAGGGACCCTCGGTGGTCTCCGAGGTGAGCCTGTAGCAGGTCTCCGCCGCGGTGGCCGACGCGGTCGAGCCGGCGCCCGGCTCGCCGGCGAAGGCGGTCACGGCCACGCCGCCGCCCACGCTCGCCACGGCCACGGCCGCTCCGCCCGCCACGACGACCTTGCGCCGGGTCATGCTCCGCTTGTGTGCTGGTCCTTGGTTTCCCGTCATGGGCGGTGACGTTAGGCACGGGCCCTGTCAGGAGCGTGGGGGCGGACTGTGCATTGCCATGTGCGTGCAAAAGGGGCCAGGGAGCGGCTTCTCCGGACGGACGGCGGTCATCTCAGGACCCTGGAGTGAAAGTCGCCACAGCGGATACGTATGGTTCTCGCCATGCCAGTCCCTGAAATCATTCCGATCGCTTACGAGCCGCAGGGCCGTACCCAGGCCGTCGGCCGCTACGCGGACGGACAGTTCCTGGGCTCGGTCACCTATGCCTTCCCCGAGAAGTACCGTCCCGACGACGGCTGGGAGGTGCACAAGCGCCTGTACTCGGTGCTGCATCTCTTCGACGCCGACGGCCGCTACCGCGACTCGGAGATCTGGTGCGCCGGCACCTGGGCCGAGCAGCAGCGGTCCCCGCACGGAGGAACGTCGGTGCTCGCCCACGCCCGCGCCCACCTGGCGACCAAGCTCCGCAGCCTGCCGCGGCGCACCTACACGGACATCGCGGTCCGGCCCTTCCGCGTCACCGTCGACGGCGTGCTGTTCGGCCTGCTGACCGGGGAGGACGAGGGCGAGGCCTGGGCCGAGCTCTACCCGGACCACCTCGGCTTCGGCGCGCCCTGGGACGGGCGGTACGACACCTAGGACCTGTCCGGGATCCTGAACGGCGAAGGGGGCCGGAAACCGATGTCGGGTTACGGCCCCCCACGCCAGGGCGCGTCCGGGAGCGGGTGT
>NZ_JBEOWS010000348.1:0-10030 GCF_040296125.1 Streptomyces sp. NPDC002265
GGGCGCCCCCGGGGCGGGGCTAAACCACAACTCTCACGTGCGGGGTAACCTCTCCGGCGAGGGGGGCCTAAACCGACTCGCGTTGCCCCCCCCCCTTCGCAAGGGCTCGTCCGGGAGCGGGTCTCGCGTCCCGCGCTCCGCTACTTCGGCTGCGGCTTGCGCACCGAGAGGTGCAGCTCGCGCAGTCGCGCCTCCTCCAGCTCCGTCGGCGCGCCCATCATCAGGTCCTGGGCGTTGCCGTTGAGCGGGAAGGAGATCGTCTCGCGGATGTTGGGCTCGTCCGCGAGGAGCATGACGATCCGGTCGACGCCGGGGGCGATGCCGCCGTGCGGAGGGGCGCCGAAGCGGAAGGCGCGCAGCATGCCCGCGAACTTCTCCTCGACGGTCTCACGGTCGTAGCCCGCGATCTCGAAGGCCTTGAGCATGATCTCCGGCTCGTGGTTCCGGATCGCGCCGGAGGACAGCTCGACGCCGTTGCAGACGATGTCGTACTGCCAGCCCAGGATGTCCAGCGGGTCCTGGGTCTGGAGGGCCTCCAGGCCGCCCTGCGGCATCGAGAAGGGGTTGTGTGAGAAGTCGATCGCGCCGGTCTCCTCGTCCTTCTCGTACATCGGGAAGTCGACGATCCAGCAGAACCGGAAGACGTTCTCCTCGAAGTGGCCGGCGCGCTTGGCGGCCTCGACGCGGACCGCGCCCATGATCTTCGAGACCTCGTCGAACTCGCCCGCGCCGAAGAAGACGGCGTGACCGGCCGCCAGCGACAGGCGCTTGGTCAGCTCGGCGACGTTCTCCTCGGTCAGGAACTTCGCGATCGGGCCGCTCAGCGAGCCGTCCTCGGCGACACGGACCCAGGCCAGGCCCTTCGCGCCCAGCGTCACGGCGAAGTCGCCGAGCTGGTCGAAGAACTTGCGGGGCTGGGCCGAGACGTCCGGCACCGGCAGCGCGCGCACGTGCTTGCCGGCGAACGCCTTGAACTCCGAGCCCTCGAAGATGTCGGTGATGTCGACCAGCTCCAGCTGGGCCCGCAGGTCCGGCTTGTCGGAGCCGTACTTCAGCATCGCCTCACGGAACGGGATGCGCGGGAACGGGGACGTCACATGACGGCCGTTGCCGAACTCCTCGAAGAGCTCCGTCATGAGCTTCTCGATGGGCTGGAAGACGTCCTCCTGCTCGACGAAGGACATCTCCACGTCGAGCTGGTAGAACTCGCCCGGCGAACGGTCCGCGCGGGCGTCCTCGTCGCGGAAGCAGGGCGCGATCTGGAAGTACCGGTCGAAGCCGGAGATCATCAGCAGCTGCTTGAACTGCTGCGGCGCCTGCGGCAGCGCGTAGAACTTGCCCGGGTTCAGCCGGGAGGGGACCACGAAGTCGCGCGCGCCCTCGGGGGAGGTGGCGCTCAGGATCGGGGTCGCCATCTCGTTGAAGCCCAGCGCCGTCATCTTGTGACGGATCGCCGAGATGACCGCCGTACGCAGCATGATGTTGCGGTGCATACGCTCGCGGCGCAGGTCCAGGAAGCGGTACTCCAGGCGCCGCTCCTCGTTGACCCCGTCCTCGGTGTTGATCGTGAAGGGCAGCGGCTGGGCGGCGCCGAGCAGCTCGACCTCGCCGACCTCGACCTCGACCTCACCGGTGGGCAGTTCGGGGTTGACGTTGTCGCTGCCACGGGAGACGACCTTGCCGTCGACGCGGACCGTCGACTCCTTGGTCACCTTGTCGAGAGCCTCGTACGCGGGCGTGCCGGGGCGGGCGACGAGCTGCGTGATGCCGTAGTGATCGCGCAGATCGATGAAGAGGATGCCACCCAGGTCGCGCCGATTGTGCAGCCAGCCACTCAGCCGGACGTCGGTGCCGACGTCAGAGGCGCGGAGCTCGCCGCAGGTGTGGGACCTGTACCGATGCATCGTCGTTCATCCAGCCTTCGCGGATCGGGGTCGTGTTTCACGTGAAACCTCACCCCAGCCTACCGGCCAGCCCGTGATCACCTCCCCACCATTGTCACGGCAGGTCCCGGGGCATGCCCCCTGCAACAGCCCGGACAGGGCCTGTGCGGGCCCGCGCTACGCCTCCGGCGACCCGGACGGCACCTCCGGCGGCCCGGGCGGCCCGGGCGGCCCGGACGACAGGTGACGGGTGCGCAGTTCGGACAGGACCCCGAAGGCGGCCGCCGTCAGCGGCACCGACAGCAGCATCCCGAGGATCCCGGCCACGGACGCGCCCGCGGTGATCGCCAGCATCACCACCGCCGGGTGCATCTGCACGGTCCGGCTCTGGATCGCCGGCTGGAGCACATGCCCCTCCAGCAGCTGCACCCCCAGCACCACACCGAGCGCCCACAGCGCGATGACGAATCCGCGTTCGGCGAGCGCGACCAGCACGGCCACCGACCCGGAGAGGAACGCCCCGAGGTAGGGGATGTAGGCGGTGACGAAGACGAGGGCGCCGAGCCCGATCGCCCCCGGCACCCGCAGGATCAGCAGACCGACGGTGATGCAGACCGCGTCGATCAGCGCGATGACCGTCGTCCCGCGCATGAACCCCTCGACGGCCTGGAAGGCGCGCCGCGCCATCACCTCCACGGTGTCGGCGGTGCCGCGCGGGGCGAGCGACCTGAGCGCGGGGGCGGCCCGGTGGGCGTCGCGCAGGAAGAAGAAGACGAGCAGCAGGGCCAGAACGGCGATGGCGATGGTCTCGCCGACGACGCTGACCCCGCTGATGACATTGGAGGCGGCGGTGCCGCCGAACTTGGAGAGCAGCTCCCTGCTGTGGCCGGCGAGGTCGTCCAGCGAGGTGCCGGCGGCGCCGAAGTGGTCGGAGATGCTGCGCGCCGCGGTCCTGAGCGAGGCGACGATCTCGTCCCCGGTGTGGACGAGCGCCGCGACGACGATGTAGACGGCGCCGCCGACCACGGCCACCACGGCGACGCAGGTGACCACGGCCGCCACGGACCGGTTGACCCCGGCCTTCACCAGCCGGCGGTGCAGCGGCCCGAGCAGCGCGGTCCCCAGCAGCGCGAGCAGCACCGGCGTCACGGCCGTACGGAACTCGGCGCACAGCCGGATCCCGACGTAGCCGACCCCGGCGACCAGCAGGACGACGGCACACCAGGCGGCGAGCCGGCGGGCGGGATCGGGAAGCAGGTGCACCCCTCCACCCGATCACGCGAAGGGCGGGCCGTCCCGTCGGAACGGCCCGCCCGGGTGACGGAGCGTCAGGCCTGCGGTCCGCCCTCGGTCATCCCGTGCACCGCCGGGATGGTCCCCAGGCGGCCCTTCTGGAAGTCCTCGAACGCCTGCTGGAGCTCCTTCTGGTTGTTCATCACGAACGGGCCGTAGTGAGCCATGGGCTCACGGATGGGCTGTCCGCCCAGGAGCACGACCTCCAGGTCCGGGGTGTGGGAGTCCTGCTGTGCGTCGGCGCGCACGGTCAGCGAGGAACCCGCGCCGAAGACGGCCGTCTGGCCCAGCTTGATCGGCCGGCGCTCGGCGCCCACCGAACCCCGCCCGGCCAGCACGTAGGCGAGGCCGTTGAAGTCCTCGCGCCACGGCAGGGTGAGCTCGGCACCGGCGGCCAGCGTCGCGTGGATCATCGTGATCGGGGTGTGGGTGATGCCGGGGCCCTGGTGGCCGTCCAGCTCACCGGCGATGACCCGCAGCAGCGCGCCGCCGTCGGGGGTGGTCAGCAGCTGGACGTTGCCGCCGCGGATGTCCTGGTAGCGCGGGGCCATCATCTTGTCCTTGGCCGGAAGGTTCACCCACAGCTGGAGGCCGTGGAAGAGCCCGCCCGACATGACCAGGGACTCCGGCGGCGCCTCGATGTGCAGCAGGCCGGAGCCGGCCGTCATCCACTGGGTGTCGCCGTTGGTGATGGTGCCGCCGCCGCCGTTGGAGTCCTGGTGGTCGAAGATGCCGTCGATGATGTAGGTGACGGTCTCGAAGCCGCGGTGCGGGTGCCAGGGGGTGCCCTTGGGCTCGCCCGGCGCGTACTCCACCTCGCCCATCTGGTCCATCATGATGAACGGGTCCAGATGGCGGTAGTGGATCCCGGCGAACGCACGGCGCACCGGGAAGCCCTCGCCCTCGAAGCCGCTGGGCGCGGTCGTGACGCCGAGCACGGGGCGGGCCACCGCGTCGGCGGGAGCGGCCACACGGGGCAGCGTCAACGGGTTCTCGACGGTTACTGCGGGCATGTCGGTACCTCCTTGTGCAACCAGATTAGTTGAGTGTTGAACTTTCTGCCACCCTCAACGGAAAGAGCCCGGAGGGAATTCCCTCCGGGCTCGGGGCGTGACATCGGGGTCGGCCGGGGCGGCAGGATCGGGCGGCCTGGGCGGACGGTCAGCCGTACATGCGACGCATCGCGAATTCGACCATCTGCTCCACGGCCTTGGCGTCGAAGACCATCCGGTACTCGCCCTCCATGTCGAGGACGAAGCCGTACCCGGTCGGCAGCAGGTCGATCACCTCGGCGCCGGTGATCACGAAGTACTTGGACTCCTTGCCCGCGTACCGGCGCAGCTCCTTGAGGGAGGTGAACATCGGGATCACCGGCTGCTGGGTGTTGTGCAGCGCGAGGAAGCCCGGGTTGTCGCCGCGCGGGCAGTACACCTTCGAGGTCGCGAACACCTGCTGGAAGTCCTCGGCGGCCACCTGGCCCGTGGTGAAGGCGCGGACCGCGTCCACCAGGGAGGGGGGCGACGGTTCCGGGTAGAGCGGCGGCTGCTGGCCGTAACCGCCGACACCGCCGGGCATCTGCTGCTGCGGCGGGGCGTACCCCTGCTGGGCACCCGCGCTCTGGTCGTAGCCGTACATGCCCCAAAGAGTAACGAGTCACAGATGACCCAAACGGGGTTGCATCTTATTACTGGCGGGTAGCATCATCGGAGCTACTTGTTGGTAAGTGAAACAGTCGCGAGGATTCAGCGCCTCGCCGATCCTCTACGGAGCCGTCGCCATGGGGCACTACAAGTCGAATCTCCGCGACATCGAGTTCAACCTCTTCGAGGTGCTCGGCCGCGACAAGCTGTACGGCAGCGGCCCGTTCGAGGAGATGGACACCGAGACCGCCAAGAGCGTCCTCGCCGAGCTGACGCGCCTGGCCGAGAACGAGCTGGCCGAGTCCTTCACCGACGCCGACCGCAACCCGCCGGTCTTCGACCCGGAGACGAACACCGCCCCGGTGCCGGCCTCCTTCAAGAAGAGCTACAAGGCGTTCATGGAGTCGGAGTACTGGCGGCTCGGACTGCCCGAGGGCATCGGCGGCACCGTCGCCCCGCCGTCCCTGATCTGGTCGTACGCGGAGCTGGTCCTCGGCGCGAACCCGGCCGTGTGGATGTACTCCTCCGGCCCGGCCTTCGCCGGCGTCCTCTTCGACGAGGGCACCGAGGAGCAGAAGAAGATCGCGCAGATAGCGGTCGAGCGGACCTGGGGCTCCACCATGGTGCTCACCGAGCCGGACGCCGGCTCGGACGTGGGCGCCGGACGCACCAAGGCGGTCCAGCAGGCGGACGGCTCCTGGCACATCGAGGGCGTGAAGCGGTTCATCACCTCCGGTGAGCACGACATGGAGGAGAACATCCTCCACTACGTCCTCGCCCGCCCCGAGGGCCACGGCCCCGGCACCAAGGGCCTGTCCCTCTTCCTCGTCCCGAAGTACCTCTTCGACTTCGAGACCGGCGAGCTGGGCGAGCGCAACGGCGTCTACGCCACCAACGTCGAGCACAAGATGGGCCTGAAGGCCTCCAACACCTGCGAGATGACCTTCGGCGACCGCCACCCCGCCAAGGGCTGGCTGATCGGCGACAAGCACGACGGCATCCGCCAGATGTTCCGCATCATCGAGTTCGCGCGCATGATGGTCGGCACGAAGGCCATCTCGACGCTGTCGACGGGCTACCTCAACGCGCTGGAGTACGCCAAGGAGCGCGTCCAGGGCCCCGACCTGGCGAACTTCATGGACAAGGCCGCGCCGAAGGTCACCATCACCCACCACCCGGACGTGCGCCGCTCGCTGATGACGCAGAAGGCGTACGCCGAGGGCATGCGGGCGCTGGTGCTGTACACCGCCTCCGTCCAGGACGCCATCGCGGTCAAGGAGGCGAACGGCGAGGACTCCTCCGCCGAGAACGCGCTCAACGACCTGCTCCTGCCGATCGTCAAGGGCTACGGCTCCGAGAAGGGCTACGAGCAGCTCGCCCAGTCGCTCCAGACCTTCGGCGGCTCCGGCTTCCTCCAGGAATACCCGATCGAGCAGTACATCCGCGACGCCAAGATCGACACCCTGTACGAGGGCACCACGGCGATCCAGGGCCAGGACTTCTTCTTCCGGAAGATCGTCCGCAACCAGGGCGCGGCGCTGAACACCCTCGCCGAGGACATCAAGAAGTTCCTGGCGCTGGGCACCGGCGGCGAGGACCTCGCGGGCGCCCGCGACCACCTGGCCAAGGCGGCCGTCGAGCTGGAGGCCATCGTCGGCCTGATGCTGACCGACCTCGCCTCGACCGAGCAGGACGTCAAGAACATCTACAAGGTGGGCCTGAACACCACCCGCCTGCTGATGGCCTCCGGCGACGTGGTCGTCGGCTACCTGCTGCTCAAGGGCGCCGCGGTCGCCGCGGAGAAGCTGGAGACGGCCTCCGCCAAGGACAAGGCCTTCTACACCGGAAAGATCGCGGCGGCGAAGTTCTTCGCGGCCAACGTCCTGCCCGGCGTCACCCTGGCCCGCAAGGTGGCCACGGACATCGACCTGGACCTGATGGAGCTGGACGAGGCCGCCTTC
The DNA here is from genome assembly GCF_040296125.1 of Streptomyces sp. NPDC002265. Classification (NCBI taxonomy): domain Bacteria; kingdom Bacillati; phylum Actinomycetota; class Actinomycetes; order Kitasatosporales; family Streptomycetaceae; genus Streptomyces; species Streptomyces sp. NPDC002265. The sequence continues at coordinate 6,778 of NZ_JBEOWS010000348.1, forward strand.
TAGTCCGCACGGAATCGGCTCCACCAAGCCCTCACGAGGGCCCGTTCCCAGTCATGGGGAACGGGCCCTCGTCCGTCGTTAAGGTGAACCCCATGAGCGAACCCTCCCGCTTCGACCGCGGCCACACCGACGACCTCATGACCTTCCTGAGCGCGAGCCCGTCGCCGTACCACGCGGTGGCCAACGCCGCCGAGCGGCTGGAGAAGGCCGGCTTCCGGCAGGTCTCGGAGACGGACGCCTGGGACGGGACGACCGGCGGCAAGTACGTGCTGCGCGGCGGCGCCATCGTGGCCTGGTACGTCCCCGGGAGCGCCGCGCCGCACACCCCCTTCCGGATCGTGGGGGCCCACACCGACTCGCCCAACCTGCGGGTCAAGCCGCTGCCCGACACCGGCGGGCACGGCTGGCGGCAGGTGGCCGTGGAGATCTACGGCGGTCCGCTGCTCAACTCCTGGCTCGACCGCGACCTGGGCCTGGCCGGCCGGCTGACCCTGCGGGACGGCTCGACGTGTCTGGTCAACGTCGACCGGCCGCTGCTGCGCGTGCCGCAGCTCGCCATCCACCTCGACCGCGCGGTCAACTCCGACGGCCTCAAGCTCGACAAGCAGCGCCACCTCCAGCCCGTCTGGGGCCTCGGCGACCGGGTGCGCGACGGCGACCTGATCGCCTTCGTGGAGGAGGAGGCGGGGCTCGCCGCGGGCGAGGTGACCGGCTGGGACCTGATGGTGCACTCCGTGGAGGCGCCCGCCTACCTGGGCCGCGACAAGGACCTCGTGGCCGGGCCGCGGATGGACAACCTGCTGTCGGTGCACGCCGGCACCGCGGCGCTGGCGGCGGTGGCATCCCTGGACGACCTGCCGTACATCCCCGTCCTCGCCGCCTTCGACCACGAGGAGAACGGCTCGCAGTCCGACACCGGTGCGGACGGCCCGCTGCTGGGCAGCGTGCTGGAACGTTCGGTGTTCGCCCGCGGTGGGTCGTACGAGGACCGGGCCCGTGCCTTCGCCGGCACCGTCTGCCTGTCCTCCGACACCGGCCACGCGGTCCACCCCAACTACGCGGAGCGGCACGACCCGACGCACCACCCGCGCGTCAACGGCGGCCCCATCCTGAAGGTGAACGTCAACAACCGCTACGCCACCGACGGTACGGGCCGCGCGGTGTTCGCCGCCGCCTGCGAGAAGGCGGACGTCCCGTTCCAGTCCTTCGTCTCCAACAACTCCATGCCCTGCGGCACGACCATCGGCCCGATCACCGCGGCCCGCCACGGCATCCGGACCGTCGACATCGGCGTGGCCATCCTGTCGATGCACAGCGCACGGGAGTTGTGCGGCGCGGACGACCCGCACCTGCTGGCGAACGCGTTGGTGGCGTTCCTGGCAAGTTAGCAACACAGCTCCACGGCATGGGTGTTGTCCGCCGGGGTACCCGCAGTCAGGGACCGGAACGACCGGTCCGGACTGGGAGGCGAGCCTGATGGGCCTCGGCGGATGCATCATCCTCATCGCGGTGGGAGCCATTCTCACGTTCGCGACCGACTGGCACATGCAGGGGGTCGACCTCGACATGGTCGGCATCATCCTGATGCTGGTCGGACTGATCGGTGTGGCGACGTTCAGCGGAATCGCCCGGCGCAGGCGCGTGGTCGTACCGCCCGCGGCCACCGTCGTCGAGGAGGAACGCCACCACCACCGCGACGGCTACTCCGACGGATACGGCGTGTGATCCGGCACCGGTCACGGACCGTGAACCATTGACCCCGCATTGTCAATAAATATGGCTGTCGTGAAGACTCTGTCGCGCAGAGGCCATGGAGTCTTGCAATTCCACGACGGGGGAGCTCTGCCGTGCACGACCTGGCGGTATCCGGCGACCCCGCCGCAAGGGCCAGTGCGACCGGTTCACCGACCGGGCGTCACGGCGCCCGCCGCGCGCACGCCGCACACGAGGAACCGGCCGACAGCCCCCGGCTCGCGGTACTGATCCCGGCGCACAACGAGCAGGACCGCATCGCCGACGCCATCGACGGCCTGTGGCGTCAGAACCGGCGCCCCGACCTGATCGTGGTGGTCGCCGACAACTGCACCGACGACACCGCCGCCGTGGCCACCGCCCACGGCGCGCAGGTCTTCCACACCCGAGGCAACACCCACAAGAAGGCCGGCGCCCTCAACCAGGCCATCGCCTGGATGCTGCCCCACCTGGACGACCGCGACCTGCTGCTGGTGCAGGACGCGGACACCGTGCTGAACCCCTGGTTCACCGAGACCGCCGTCGCCACCTTCAACCGCAAGGTCGGCGCCGTCGGCGGAGTCTTCTACGGCGAGGAGGGCGGCGGACTCCTCGGCCTGCTCCAGCGCATGGAGTTCCACCGCTACGCCTGGGAACTGGACCGCACCGGCGGCAGGGCCCAGGTGCTCACCGGCACCGGAACCATGTTCCGGGCCCGGGTGCTGCGCGAGGTGCGCGCCGCCCGTCGCGCCGGCACGATCGGCGGCGGCAACAGCTACTACAGCCTCGCCTCGCTCACCGAGGACGACGAGATGACCAAGGCGGTCAAGACCCTCGGCTACCGGGCCATGTCCCCGGCCGGCTGCGCGGTCGTCACCGAGGTCATGCCCACCCTGCGCAAGCTGTGGCACCAGCGGCTGCGCTGGCAGCGCGGAGCACTGGAGAACCTGCGCGACTACGGCTGGACCCGGGTCACCGCCCGCTACTTCGTCCAGCAGTTCCTGATGGGCTTCGGCGCGCTGTCCTTCCTGGTCTATCTGACCTTCATGACCATGTCCACGGCGATCTACGGCCTGCCCGGCCTGTCCCCGTTCTGGACCTCGATCGGCCTGGTCTTCGTGGTCGAGAAGACCGTCTCCGTCCGTCGCGCCGGCCCCAAGGCACTCCTGGTGGCCCTGCTGATGGTCCCCGAGATGCTCTACGACCTGTTCCAGCACGCCGTCTACTTCTCCTCGCTGTGGGGCCTGCTGCGCCGCAGCGAGGAGAAGTGGGTGGCCACCTGAGCCCCCCACGCCCTTCGCCGGCACCCGAGCACCGAGGAGAACGACCATGTACGGACGAGTGATAGGCGTCGGCACCACCGGCGCCGGAGGGGCCACGCTGGCCGCCACCGGGATGTGGATGAACAGCATGGCCCTGATGGTGGCCGCCACCACGCTGGCGGCGGCCGGAGTGGCCCTGTTCAAGCTGGCGCCGCGCCCGCGCCGCCGCTGAACCACCGGGCGCCCCGGCCTTCCGGGGC